>DLVK01000357.1:0-8651 GCA_003444235.1 Rhodospirillaceae bacterium | reverse complement strand
CTCCGTCGAGATCCGGCAGCACTTCCACCGTGCCTGCTATTTCTCCGCCTTGTTCGATTTCCAGTAAGCGGTAGCGAATCGTGCCGGTGGCGACACCGGACCGACGAATGATTAGCCGTGTTTTTGCGGTCAACTCGCCTTCGAACTTGCCGCGAATCTCGGCAACGTCGATTTCCACTTTGCCTTTGAAATCGCCGCTTTCTGTAACTTCGAACATGCGGCTGTCTTTCAGCGAAGCTTCGACCTGGCCTTCGACAACCAGCGTATCGCAAGCGGTTATCTCGCCGGACAAACAAATATCCTTGCCGACAACCAGCTTTTTGCCGGTCTCGCCACTTGAAACAGATCCGGGACTGGCGGATCCAGGAATACTCACCACACGTTTGGCGAATCCTTCGGGTAAAGCAGTCGGTGACTTGGGATCTGCGGCCATAGTTTGCCCCTCCGGCGTTAAAAACGGCCCGCGCGAGCCAATCTTCTCCTATCAAGGCAATGTAGTGGACCGCGAAGCGGTGTCAACCAATCGCGGTGCGGGGGAGGTTGACCTTATTCGGTGTCCGCCGGCAGGTCGTGAATAAAATGCACCATAAAGGCTGTTGCAATAACCGGCGCCAGCAAGTTCACGAACGGGATTGTCATCAGAAAGACCAGCATAATTCCTGCCAATTGGACGCGACCCCGATGGCGTTTCCGAAGCCGTTCGGTTTCCGCTGGCTCGCGTCGTAACAGCCCGACAAGTTCGAAATATTCGCGGCCCGTCAAATAGCCGTTTATGGCATAAAAAAGCACCAGATTGAGTGGCGGCAGGAAAATCAGCAGGATGTAAAGCGGAAGCGCCAGCACATTTACCAATAATACGAGACAAGCGAATTTCACCGTTGAGATGACGATTTCCCGAATCGGTTGATCCCGGCCCGCCGGTAAGTTTGGATAATGCTTGGCTTCGACAGCCTTTACGACGTCTTCGAGAAATATGCCGACGATGATCGTGACCACGCCGGGGAATAGCAAAAAGGTCAGCACGCCGATACCGCCGGCGAACAAAATCCCCGAGACCCATTCGAATGAACCGCCGAGCCAATCCCGGATCGTGGTGAGAAATGGCACGCTTTCAGCGGGTATGGTGTCGAAAAGATACCAAAGCCCCATGGCGAGCGTGCCGAATACCAAGACCGAACCCAGAATTCCGAAATACATTACCCGGCGTAGTGCGGGGTCGGATAATTGGGCCAACGCTTTCAATAAAAACTTGAACATCTCGCATCAATAACGATGGTGCGCGTCAGCCGCAAGGGAAACGGTCGCACTTCTTGTCGGTCCCGCTTGTCCCGCTATACTCACGCCGCCTGGCGCCTGCCGGCGGCGGCGGCAAGAACTATTTGGAGGGCCTTATGGCCAAATATGATCTTCTCGGTATCGGGAATGCGTTGGTCGATGTGCTGTCCGATGCTGACGACGATTTTCTCACTCGTAAAAATCTACCGAAAGGTGGCATGCAGCTCGTTGATGAGGGCGAGGCCGACGATTTGTTTGCGACCATGTCCGCGCCGCATCAGGCGTCCGGCGGCTCGTGCGCCAACTCGATGGCCGGTTTTGCCTCACTTGGTGGCAAGGGCGCTTTCATCGGCAAGCTTAAGGACGACGAGTTTGGGCGCGCCTTTCAGGCGGACATGGAAAAGCTGGGCTGTGCGTTCGCTGGGCTTCCGGCGGCGGACGGCTTGCCGACTGGGTGCTGTCTGGTTTTCGTAACACCCGATGCCCAACGCACCATGTGTACGCATCTTGGCACAGCGGCACTGTTGGCCCCGGAAGATCTCGATGAAACGGCGATTGCCGACAGCGAAATTGTTTATATGGAGGGCTATCTGTTCGATCAGCCGGTGGCGCAACAGGCGATCTTGCGGGCAGCAAATCTTACTCATACTGCTGGCGGGGCGGTGGCGGTAACACTATCGGACAGCTTTTGTGTCGATCGTCATCGCGGCGCATTCATCGACTTGGTCGAGCACCATACGGACATTCTTTTTGCCAACGAGCTGGAAATCGTAAGCCTTTACGAGGCCGATAGCTTCGATCAGGCAATTAGCTGCGCGAGCGGCAAGTGCGGTATCGTCTGCGTTACCTGCGGTGAAAAGGGAGCGGTGATCATGGCGAAAGGCGAACGGATCGAGGTGGCTGCAGAACCGGTTGCCGAACTGGTGGATACGACCGGCGCCGGCGATCAATTCGCCGCAGGATTCCTCTATGGGCTCAGCAAGGGCATGGATTTAGCTCGATGCGGACAAATTGGCGCCATCGCTGCGGCCGAGGTCATTAGTCATTACGGAGCCCGGCCGGAACAGGATTTGGCGGCGCTGGTCGCAGCGAAGCTGTCCTAAAAGTTCGAACGGTGCCCAACCCGCCAACAAGAAGCTGGCGTGACGCGCTCACCATCTATGGGGAAAAACGCGTTCTGGCGCTTCTTTTCCTGGGATTTTCCGCAGGCTTGCCGTTTTTGTTGGTGTTTTCGACGCTGTCGCTTTGGTTGCGCGAAGCCGGAATCAGCCGAACCGCGATCGGGTTTGTGAGTTGGATCGGAATCACCTACTCGATCAAGGTGATTTGGGCCCCGGTGGTAGATCACATGTCGATCATCGGCTTCACTCGCGCGCTCGGCCGGCGGCGATCCTGGATGCTTTTGGCAATGCTCGGTATTGCGGGCGGGCTTGCGGGGATGGCCTTCTCCGAGCCGAGTTCCGCCCCGCAAAGGCTGGTAGGGTTTGCGCTTGCCGTGGCGTTTTTCTCCGCGACGCAAGACGTCGCCATTGATGCGTACCGCATCGAAATCGCACCCGATGATATGCAAGGCGCCCTCGCGGCGGCGTATCAGCTCGGGTACCGTGTTGCCTTGCTTGTTGCCGGCGCGGGAGCGCTTTATGTCGCCGAATTTGCCGGATGGACTGTGAGCTACGGCATCATGGCAGCATTGATGGGAATCGGGATTGTCACCGTTTGGGTGATTCCGGAACCCCAAGACACAAAGCTTCCAACACGCGCACGAAACTTTGCCGAATGGTTAGACGAAGCGGTGATTCGGCCGTTCAGCGAATTCTTCCGCCGAGTTGGTCCATTGGCGCTGCCAATTCTTTTGTTCGTGGCGGTCTACCGTGTGAGCGACATATCCATGGGGGTGATGGCCAATCCGTTTTATGTGGATCTCGGGTTTTCCAAGACGGAGATCGCCAACATCATCAAAGCATTCGGCTTTGGCATGACGATTCTGGGCACTTTCATGGGCGGTGTGCTGGTCGCGCGCTACGGCATAATGGGGCCGTTATTGTTGGGCGCGGTGCTTGTGGTTGCGGCAAATCTTTTGTTCGCGCTGTTGGCTTGGGTCGGCCGCGATCTGACGTTGCTCACAATCGTCATCAGTGCGGACAATATCAGTGGCGGGCTCGCCGGTTCGGCGTTTATCGCCTATTTGTCGAGCCTCACCCGTACGCCCTACACCGCGACCCAATACGCCTTGTTCAGCTCGTTAATGACCTTGCCGGGTAAATTTATCGGCGGGTTTTCCGGGATCGTGGTCGATGGGGCAGGCTATATGGCCTTTTTTGCCTATGCGGGCATGCTTGGGCTGCCGGCAATTTTTCTTTGTCTTTATTTGGCCGCGCGGGCACAGGCAAAAAAGGAGGCATCATGACCGACGCACTGCAGATTTTCGAAGGCGATATCACCACGCTCGCGGTCGATGCCATCGTCAATGCGGCGAATGAATCGCTGCTGGGCGGCGGCGGCGTCGACGGCGCCATACACCGCGCAGCGGGCCCCGACCTGCTGGCGGAATGCCGCACGCTCGGGGGGTGCCCGACCGGCGAGGCGAAGATCACCGGCGGCTACCAATTACCGGCCCGTTACGTGATCCATACAGTGGGCCCGATTTGGCAAGGGGGAAGCGCTGACGAAGAAGCGTTACTCGAATCCTGTTATCTCAACAGTCTGCGTCTTGCGGCTGAAAATGACGTCGCAAGCATGGCTTTTCCGGCGATTTCAACCGGGGTTTACCGGTTTCCGCTCGCCCGAGCGACCGAAATCGCAGTGGAAACCGTCAAGTCGGTTTTGGCGGAAGATACTCCAATCACCTCGGTGACATTCTGTTGTTTTGGCGCCGAGGCTACCAAGACCTATCAGGACGTTTTGAACCGTATCTAATTCTTATTCGATCGCATCGTATGCGGCGATCGCGGCGGCGTTGATCAAATCGCTGACCCGGCACCCCAGTTGAACGAACTGCACCGGCTTCGACAGACCCTCCAGGATCGGGCCGATAACCGTACCGTCGCCGAGAGCCTGCAAAAGCTTCGAGGAAATGCTGGCGCTGTGCAGTTCGGGCATCACCAAAACATTTGCCGGGCCCGATAGGCGGCAGAACGGATACAGGCGTTGCATCAGTTCGAAATCGAGAGCCGTATCGACTGCCATTTCGCCGTCATATTCGAAATCCACCTTGCGTTCGTCCAATAACGTTACCGCATGGCGAACACGTTCCATTTGCCGCCGCTTGGGCTGCCCGAAATTCGAGAACGATAGGATCGCAACGCGTGGCTCTTGGCCGAGCTTACGTGCGTAGGCCGCGGCGCCGCAGGCTATGTCCGCCAACTCTTCGCTGTTGGGCGATTCGTGCACCCGGCTGTCGGCGATCAGGATGGTTTTTTCCTGCGCCATCATCATGGTGATACCCATCGGGCGCTCGCCGTCCTTGGCGTCTATCACGCGGGTCACTTCCGAAAAGGCGACTGCGAACGGGCGAGTTACGCCGGTGACCATGCCGTCCACATCCCCGCACGCGACCATGCAAGCGCCAAATATATTTCGATCCTGATTGACCAGTCGCTGGCAATCCCGAAACAAAAAGCCCCGCCGTTGCAGCCGGTCATAAAGGTAATCGGAATAGGTCGTTTTGTCGGTGCTGAGTGCTGCATTGTGAATTTCGAGATCGGCGACACCTTCGATACCGAGGCCTGCCATGGTCTCTTCTACCCGGTCTGCGCGTCCGAGCAACACTGGTTCGCCGTAGCCTGCATTGCGGAAGGCCAAAGCTGCGCGAATGACGCGTTCCTCCTCGCCCTCGGCGAAGACGATGCGTTTGTTTTCCGATTGTACCCGCTGGAAAATGAATTGCAGTTTCGACGTCGTCGGGTCGAGGCGTGCGGAAAGCTGGGTGCGATAGGCATCCATGTCTTCAATTGGCTTTCGGGCGACCTTGCTTTTCATCGCTGCCTTGGCGACCGCTGGCGGGATCGCTGAAATCAAACGCGGATCGAAGGGCACCGGAATTATGTAGTCGGGGCCGTAGCGGAGCCGCTTGCCCCCATAAGCCGCATCGACTTCGTCGGGCACGTCTTCACGGGCCAGTTCGGCGAGCGCATGGGCGGCTGCGGACTTCATCTCATCATTGATCGTCGAGGCTCGCACATCCAATGCGCCGCGGAAGATATAGGGGAACCCAAGTACATTATTGATCTGATTGGGATAATCGGATCGACCCGTGGCCATGATGGCGTCATCGCGGATCGCGGCTACCTCTTCCGGTGTGATCTCCGGATCCGGGTTGGCCATCGCGAAGATAATCGGGTTATCGGCCATCGATTTAACCATCTCTCCCGACACTGCGCCTTTGACCGACAGCCCGAATAGCAGATCTGCGCCCTTGACCGCGTCCGCCAGCGTGCGGTCCTTGGTTGGCACCGCGTGGGCGGACTTCCATTGGTTCATGCCCTCTTCGCGGCCTTGATAGATGACGCCTTTGGAATCGCAGAGTGTTACCTGATCGTGGGGTACGCCCATGGATTTGATCAACTCGATGCAGGCGATAGCCGATGCGCCGGCACCGTTTACCACCATCTTGATGTCTTTCATCTTGCGTCCGGTAAGCTCGAGCGCGTTGATTACGCCTGCCGCGGAGATGATCGCGGTTCCATGTTGATCGTCATGGAAAACCGGAACGTCGAGTTCCTCACGCAGTTTCTGCTCGATGATGAAACATTCCGGGGCCTTGATGTCTTCGAGATTGATGCCGCCGAAACCATTTCCGATCAGTCGAACGCAGGAAATGAATTCCTCTACATCCTCGGTTTCCACCTCCAGATCAAATCCGTCGATGTCGGCGAAGCGTTTGAACAGTACGGCCTTGCCTTCCATCACCGGTTTAGAGGCCAGCGCGCCAATATTTCCGAGGCCAAGCACGGCGGTGCCATTGGAAATAACCGCAACCATGTTCCCTTTGGAGGTGTAGTCGTAGGCGGTGTCGATTTCTTTTTCGATTTCGAGACAGGGATACGCCACACCCGGCGAGTAGGCGAGCGACAGGTCACGCTGAGTGGTCAGGGGCTTGGTCGCGCGCAGGGCTATTTTGCCCGGCTGGCCGCGGGTATGAAAATTGAGCGCGTCTCTTTCGCTGATTTTAGTGTCGGACATGACGGTGAATCATCGCTCCCTGTGCAATTTTCTTTTGTCCGTCGACCCGTCGCCAGAACGGGAACCGGATTTGCCGAATAGTTTGACATGAAGGCCTACACATGGCCAGCGCTGCTGTCACCTAATAAATGGCGCAATTTTGAGGCATTTTTGCCGTATCCGCCCTAGCCAAGGCCGGCCTCAGGCCGGATAATCAATGAGATTCGCAAACGAATTTCTGACAACCCGAACCTCGGCATTTATCGTGGTCAACTCGCCTTCAGACCAAAATTCATCCGCAGCACCGGCTCATACAAAACCGCGGTCGCGGGCACGTACGGGCGCGACGCCGATGATGGCGCAGTATCTGAAGCTTAAGGAACAACATTCGGATTGCCTCTTATTTTATCGTATGGGCGATTTCTACGAGATGTTTTTCGACGATGCGGTTGCTGCGGCCGCAGCGCTCGATATCACGCTGACCAAAAGGGGTCAGCATAAAGGCGACGATATTCCGATGTGCGGTGTGCCGGTTCATGCGGCGGACGGTTATTTGGCGCGGCTGATCAAACAAGGCTTCCGGGTCGCAATCTGCGAGCAGATGGAGGACCCGGCTGAAGCGAAAAAGCGCGGTGGCTCCAAGGCCCTGGTGAAGCGCGATGTGGTTCGCCTGGTAACGCCGGGGACACTGACCGAAGATAGTTTATTGAATGCGCGCGCCAACAATTACCTCGCAGCCTTGGGCAGTGCCGGTGGCGAACATGCGCTTGCCTGGCTCGATATATCTACCGGCGAGTTTTATCTCCAATGTGTCCGGCCTTTTTCACCGGCGGCTTTGGCTGCGGCTTTGGCACGCATAGCGCCCGGCGAAATTTTGTTGCCCGAAAAGACCTACGGGCAAGGCGAACTGCAGATAATCTGGGATGAATGGCCAGATGCAGCGGTGCCGTTGCCCGACAGCCGGTTCGATTCGACCAATGCCGCGCGCCGGCTCGAAACCCTTTTTGGTGTCGCAGCGATGGACTCGTTCGGTGAATTTTCACGCGCCGAACTCGCCGCTGCCGGTGCGCTGGTCGACTATGTGGAACTGACCCAGGTCGGAGAAATGCCGCATTTGTCGGCACCCCGTCAGATTTCCGCCGGTGCGATCATGGAAATCGATGCGGCGACCCGGCGCAACCTCGAACTTTCCATCACGCTTTCGGGCGAACGCAAGGGCAGCCTGTTGGCGACGATTGACCGCACGGTTAGCGGGTTTGGGGCTCGGCTTCTCGCTGCGAGGCTGAATGCTCCGTTGACCGGGCTCGCCGCGATCAACGATAGGCTCGATGCAGTCGAATGGTTTGTTACAGATTCGAGTGCCCGCACCGCTGTGCGCGATGGTTTGCGGAAATGTCCGGATTTCGAGCGTGCGTTGTCCCGGGTCACGGTGAACAGGGGTGGCCCCCGTGACATCGCTGCGGTTCGGGATGGGCTGATCGCCGCGCGGGATTTGAAGGGCGCTTTGCAGATCGCCAAAGCCCCTGCCCCGGACGGTATTTCCGATGCGCTTGGCGATCTCAGTCGACACGATGCGTTGGTCGATCTGCTCGGTCGTGCACTGGCGGACGATCTACCGCTCAATTCCCGCGATGGCGGGTTCATCGCCGAAGGCTATTCACCGCCGCTTGACGAGTTAAAGCAGTTGGGCGGCGAAAGCCGTCAACTGATGGCGTCTCTAGAGGCCAAATATAAAGATCAAACCGGCGCCGAGACGTTGAAGATTAAGAACAACAATGTTTTGGGTTATTTCATCGAGGTTTCCGCCCGTCAGTCAGAGAAGCTCGGGGAAGATTTCATTCACCGGCAAACGATGGCCAATGCGGTTCGTTTTTCCTCGCCGGAACTGGCGGATTTGGCGCGGAGAATCTCCGAATCCGGCGATCGCGCCTTGGCGATGGAACTTGAGATTTTTCAAGAACTGGCCGCCGCGGTCACCGCGAAAGGCACGACGATCAGTCTCGAAGCATCGGCCTTGGCGGCGCTTGACGTTGCCGCTGCCGGGGCTGAATTGGCGACGGAACAGAATTTTTGCCGACCGGAGGTCGTCGACGGCACGGAGTTCAATAT
The DNA here is from genome assembly GCA_003444235.1 of Rhodospirillaceae bacterium. Classification (GTDB taxonomy): domain Bacteria; phylum Pseudomonadota; class Alphaproteobacteria; order UBA8366; family UBA8366; genus UBA8366. Next base: position 107 of record DLVK01000357.1, on the reverse strand, counting down.
CGTTCAGGGCCGCCATCCGGTTGTCGAGGCAGCGCTTGGTGAGGGCCAGCAGACAGCGTTCGTTGCCAATGATTGCAATCTCGATGGGGATAGGCGGATATGGCTCC
>DLVK01000530.1:0-3624 GCA_003444235.1 Rhodospirillaceae bacterium | reverse complement strand
TACGTGGTGGGGCCAGCGACGCTCCCCCGGTCCTTCTAATCGACGAGTTGGATCGCACCGACGAACCGTTCGAAGCCTACCTACTTGAAGTCCTCGCCGACTTCCAGATTACCATTCCCGAATTGGGCACGATCGAAGCAGCGCATCCACCAATTGTCGTCGTCACTTCGAACCGTACCCGCGAAATTCACGACGCGTTGAAACGACGTTGTTTTTATTTTTGGGTCGACTATCCGGATGCCGCGCGCGAGTTGGCGATTTTGTCGGTAAAGGCACCCGAAGCGTCGAACGCACTGTCAGCCGAAATTGTTTCTTTCGTCCAAAAGCTCCGCGAGCGTGACCTCTTCAAAGCCCCGGGCGTCGCCGAAACAATCGATTGGGCGCATGCGCTAACCCAACTCGATTGCATGTCGCTGGATGCCGAAGTGATAGACGATACAGTTGGCGCTCTGCTCAAATATCAGGACGACATCGAACGCATTCGGGGTTCCGAAGCAGGAAAAATTCTCGAAGATGTGCGGGCGGAACTCGCCGTCTCCGGGGCAGCCGAGTGATGTCCCCTACTCCCGCAAACACAGACGACAGACCCTCTGATCCCGATCAACAAGGCCGGTTGACCGAAAACATCATGCATTTTGCCCGATTGCTTCGCTCAGCCGGTATTCCGGTCGGCCCCGGCAAGGTGCTAGATGCGGCAACCGCGGTCGCACAAGTAGGACTTTCCGACCGCTCAGACTTTTATTGGACGCTGCACGCGGTGTTCGTCAATCGTCGCGATCAACGAGAACTTTTCGATCAAGCGTTCCATGTTTTTTGGCGTAATCCGAAACTGCTTGAACGAATGATGTCGCTGGTTCTGCCGAGCCAAATAGCGGACGACGGAGACGAAGCGCAAGAAATGTCGCCACGACTTGCCGAAGCGTTGGCCGAAGCACAACAGGAGAATCAATCCAGCGAGGCCGCCGAGCCGGAACAACAATTCGACGCGGTAATGACCTGGAGCCGAGACGAAATTTTTTCGGAACTCGATTTCGAGAAAATGACCAACGAGGAAATGGACGCGGCAAAGTCCATGATGCGTCGGCTCACTCTGCCAATTAAAGAAATTCCTACCCGCCGGTTCCGCCCAAATCCGCTGGGTACTCGCAGCGATATTCGCGCGATGCTGAAATCTTCACTCAAGTTTGGCGGTGACTTCATTCCACTGAAGAAAAAATCGCGCCGCCGGCGGCCACCCCCGCTCGTGGTGCTTTGCGACATATCGGGCTCCATGGAACGCTATTCACGAATGCTCCTGCATTTCCTGCACGCGGTCTCAAACGACCGTGACCGTGTCCATAGCTTTCTATTCGGCACCAGACTCACCAATGTGACCCGATGTTTGCGCCAACGGGACGTGGACATCGCTCTTGAGGCCGTAGCCGCATCGATTGACGATTGGTCGGGCGGCACACGGATCGGCCATTGCCTCGGCGATTTCAACCGCGATTGGTCCCGACGCGTATTGGGACAAAATGCCGTGGTTTTGTTGATTTCCGATGGCCTTGATCGGGATGCGGGGAGCGGACTTGCCGTGGAAATTGAACGGCTCCACAAATCATGCCGGCGGCTAATTTGGTTAAACCCGCTCTTGAGATATGATGCGTTCGAGCCTAAATCCCAAGGTATCAGGGCCATACTACCTTTCGTGGACGATTTCCGGACCGTCCATAATCTCAGAAGCCTGAGCCAACTCGCCGAAATTTTGAGCCGTGAAGGCCCGCGGCAAGTGGCGGAAATGGCAGCATGGCGGGAGCGTGCGGCATGATTGAATCGGACCTTAATCAGGAAAGCGATATTTTGAATCAAGCAGCCGAATGGCTCGGGAGCGGCCGTCAGGTTGCCCTTGCGACCGTGGTCAACACATGGGGCTCTTCCCCGCGACCGGTCGGCAGTCAATTGGCGGTTACCGACGAACAGGCCTTCATCGGCTCGGTCTCCGGCGGATGTATCGAAGGCGCGGTAATTGAAACCGCCATGAAAGTAATGGACGACGGCAAGCCGCAACTCCTGGAATTTAGTGTCAGCAACGAAATGGCTTGGGAGGTCGGCCTCGCCTGCGGTGGAACGGTCGAGGTCTTTGTGGAGCGCCTGGCATGAAGGCATCTGACCTCAAATCACTCAATCAAGCACGATCCGCAAAACAACAGGCCGCGCTGGTTACGCCTATATCCGGAGGATCACAAACACTGGTCGTCGACGGCGATGTCGTCTCCGGCCCGGAATTGGACGCCTCTCTCAAAGTCGAACTTGCCGCAGCCTTCGCTGCCGACCGCAGTCGGATGATCGGCGAAGGCGAAGATCGCACTTTCATTCATATCTTCAATCCTCCGAAACGCATGATCCTAGTGGGCGCGGTGCATATCGCCCAATCGCTCGCGCCGATGGCGGCGCTGTCCGGCTACGATGTCACCGTCATCGATCCTCGCGGCGCGTTTGCCACCAACGAAAGATTTCCAGGAGTGACTTTGATTACCGAATGGCCGGACGACGCCATGCCCAAGTTGACTCCCGACCGGCGCACCGCAATCGTCACGCTTACCCACGACCCCAAGATCGACGATCCGGCCTTAGTTGCAGCACTCAACTCCGAAGCCTTTTATATCGGCTCTCTCGGCAGCCGACGTACCCATGCATCTCGTCTCGAGCGGTTGCGGGCCGAGGGGTTCGGGGATACGGAACTTGATCGAATCCATGGACCCGTTGGTCTCAATATTGGCGCGGTTTCGCCCGCAGAAATCGCCATTTCTATCCTCGGCCAGGTCACCGAAGTGTTGCATCGCCCACGCCAGGACAAGGCGGCATGAAATTCGGCGCGATCGCCATTTCAGAAGCCGCCGGCGCCATTCTCGCTCACAGCCTCCGCCAAAGCGGTCTATCTTTAAAAAAAGGCCGTGTCCTCACCGAATCCGACATTGATGCCTTGGCCGAAGCCGGCATCGACTCGGTGGTTGCGGCCTGTATGGAAGACGGTGACATCAGCGAAGACAAGGCTGCGAGCCGCATCGCGGAAGCCCTGACCGGCGCGGGAATTTCGGCGGCTGAAGCCTTTACAGGCCGAGTGAATTTGATCGCCAATGCTGACGGATTAGTTACGTTTGACGCGCACGCGATCGAGAAGGTCAATCTGGTCGACGAAGCGGTGACAGTGGCGACAGCACCCCCATTCGAACGCGCGTCCGAAAATCAAATCGTTGCAACGATCAAGATCATCCCATACGCGGTACCGGGCAAAATCATCGACAAATGCATAAATGCGGCAAAGAAGGCTAACGCCGATATCTCTCTTGTTACGTTTAGGGCAAAAAAAATCGCTCTGGCCCAGACTACGCTCGGCACAATAAAAGAAAGCGTGCTCGCCAAGACCGCAGAGATTACCCAAACTCGCGTACAAGGATTGGGTTCAACACTGCTCTATGACGAACGTCTCGCACATACGGAAAGTGACGTCGCTGTCGCGGTTAAGAAAGCGGCCAAGGAAGGCGCGGATATCTTTTTGATCGCAGGCGCGTCGGCAATTACCGACCGCCGTGACGTGATTCCTGCTGGAATTGTCGAAGCCGGCGGAGAGGTCGTCCATTGCGG
>DLVK01000470.1:0-3744 GCA_003444235.1 Rhodospirillaceae bacterium | reverse complement strand
AAAAGGCGACTACGTTAAGCCCGACACGGCCGGCAACCGGCGCGACCGAACGGACCGAGTTCGCAAGTAACGGGCCTAGAATCAAACTTACTCCGTCCTGAATTGCCTGGTCAGCGGCCGACCGAGCCCCTTCCGGAGTGCCTCTGGTATCGATTGGATGGAGGGTGAATTGATCCGTCGCCATTTCAAACATCGCCAGTTGCGCTGCTTCCAACATGGCTTGACCGAGCGCCGCCTGCGGGCCGGATAACGGCAATAACAACGCGACCTTCGTATTTCTTGTCGGACTTGCGAACGGACTCAAGCGTACATCCGGCACGGCTGTCGCCGCGGGTGTCTCGACCGACGGCACTACATTTTGAGCAAGCAGCGCGCGTGGATCGATGGGATCCGCGAACGAGTTATTGGTTTCAGCGACGACAAATGCTGTAGTGACCAAAATAGCGAAGGCCCGGGCGGTAAACCTAACCAGTCTTTCAGTAACCGAGCGGTATAAATTTGATGTTGGCACTGGAATTCGACGCATGACACTAGCTATTCACGACAAGTCCGCAGGTAAACAGGCGAAAACGCCCGAAGGACTATATGTGATCCCAACTCCTATCGGCAATCTCCGCGATATCACTTTGCGGGCACTCGACATACTCGCCGAAGTCGATCTCATTGCTTGTGAAGATACCCGCATCACTCAACGGTTGCTTAACGCCTTCGAATTGAAAACGCCAATGGTACCATATCACGACCATAACGCCGCCAAACAGCGGCCGCGCCTTTTGAAAAAACTGGCGGCCGGCGAAACGATCGCTCTGGTCAGCGATGCGGGAACGCCTTTGATATCGGATCCCGGCTACAAGATGGTGTGCGAAACAATCGAAGCAGGATACTCGGTAACAGTGCTACCAGGAGCGAGCGCGGCGATTACCGGCTTACTCGCGGCGGGGCTTCCCACCGATCGTTTCTTGTTTGCGGGTTTTCCGCCCTCTCGTTCCGGTGGACGTCGCAAATTCTTCGCCGAATTCGAGTCTTGTTCCGCCAGCCTAATTTTTTTCGAATCACCGAAACGGTTGGGCGCATCCCTATCGGATATGGCTTATGCCTTTGGCGACCGGCCAGCATCGATCGCCCGCGAACTCACCAAAAAGTTCGAAGAAGTCAGGCGAGGAAGCTTGCTTGAGCTTGCGGCAGCCAGTGCCGACAGCCCCGCTCCCAAAGGCGAAATCGTCGTCATCGTCGGCCCGCCAACCGAGGCAGAAACACCGACGCCTGATGAAATCGATAAAGCAATTCTCGCAATGCTGGACAATGCCAGCCTAAAACAGACCGCAGAAGAAGTGTCAGCGGCGCTAAACCTTCCCCGTCGTCAAATTTATCAACGCGCATTGCAATTACGTGACAATGGCAAAAGCAGTTGACCCGGGATACGCCAAACGCCGAAAGGCCTGGCGCTGGGGTCGCGGCGCCGAAAAACTTGCTGTCGCAGCTCTCCGTTGCCGCGGCTATCGAGTACTCGCACGGCAGTATCGCACCAAAGTAGGTGAGATAGACTTGATCGCGCGACGGAAAGACGTCGTCGTGTTTATCGAAGTCAAAGCCCGGTCCAGCCTTCCCGATGGACTTGTGGCAATTTCTCCTCGTCAGCAAAAACGAATTGTGAAGGCTGCAGGATGGTTTTTGCAAAGACATCCGCACTTGGCGAATTGTAGTATGCGATTCGATGCTATCATTATTGTGCCGTGGCGTTTGCCGCGACATGTGAGGGATGCCTGGCGGCCGGAAGGAATAGACTAGGAACTGGGCAGTCGAGAAACACCTAATGCGGTTCTCTAGATTCTTTACAGGTCCCAAGTTGCGAAATGCCTTAACGGCCCCTTGCGCCGTGCTTTTCGCTCTATCTCTCACCAATTGCAGTCCCACTGGCATGGCCATCGGGGCTGGCGCCGAAGTTGGTTCGGCAACCATGGAAGAGCGGAGTTATAGCGCCATCGTCGACGATGCCGCGATCCGGACCCAGATCAAGGGAAACTTTTTCAACTTCTCGACCGAGCTATTTGTCGACGTCGGCGTGACCGTGAAGGAAGGCAAGGTTTTCCTAACCGGGTCTGTACCTAAGCCCGAAACACGGATCGAAGCGGTTAAGATCGCGTGGCGCTCAAAAGGCGTGCGTGAGGTCGTGAATGAAATTCAGATCGCGGACGGGAGTTCCTTGCTGGACGCTGCACGGGACCGTTGGATCACCGCGAAACTGCGTGTCAAAATCACCTTGGATAAGGAAATTCGAGCGGTTAACTACAGCATCGATACGGTCAACAAACATATCTATTTGATGGGAATCGCACGTTCAACCTCAGAACTGGAACGCGTGTTCGCATATGCCAGATCGATCGCTTATGTACGACGGATCGTTAGCCATGTTCAGGTCAAAAGGTCACAGGCCGCAGCTGGGTCGCAGCGATGAAGGAGAACGACGCGTTTCACGCCAAAAACATTCTCCGCGCTATCGGCGCCGGGCCCGACAGTGGATTCGACCTGGCCGAGGGCGCACTGGCGTTTGCTGCGCTCGACCGGCCCAGGGTGCCGCTCGACCATTATACCGGACATCTCGGCGACCTCGCGGTAGCTGCCGGAGCCAACCGGTCCGCGACGCCCCTCTCGGCTGAAGCTGCCGCAGGACAGTTGCGCGAGGTGGTCGTCAAAGAGTTTGGCTATGCGGGCGATCGTTTAACCTATGACGATCTTCAAAACGCAAACCTAATGCGTGTCATCGACCGTCGACGGGGCCTGCCTGTCGCACTTGGAATTCTTTATATCCATATCGGCCGGGCGCTTTGTTGGACGCTGAACGGATTAGCCTTTCCCGGTCACTTTTTAATTCAGCTCGATTTTGCCGGTGACAGGGTGATCCTTGACCCCTTCAATGACGGGCGCACGCTTGGCGCCGGCGATCTCCGCCAATTGATCAAAACTTTGGCCGGCACCGAGCGCGAGCTAGAAACTTCCGATTATGCGGCGGTCAGCGATCGGGAGATTCTTCTTCGCTTGCAGAACAACATAAAATTTCGGCATATGCAGATGCGTAACGGCAAGGCCGCGCTTATCACGGTGGAGAATATGTTGCTTATCGCGCCGGCGTCGCCTGCGCTGTGGTGGGAAGCGGGCATGTTGAATGCGGAAATCGGTAACCTACACGCGGCGACCGACGCGCTAGAAGAATTCATGCGGCTCGAAGAAAGTTCGGAAAACCGACATCGCGCTGCCACGTTGATGCAAAAACTGCGCAGCCAATTAAATTAGAGGCGAAATAACATGCCGGCTTTTAGGCGCCGATATGCGCCTATGAAACTAAAGCGCCGTGGTATAGTTCTGCGCGTGACCTAATTCTTTTCTGGAGGGAGTTTTCGGTGAGTCTGGCCTGCGCGATTCAAATGGATCCGATCGAAGATATTGATATCGATGCGGACAGCACCTTTATGCTTGCGCTGGAAGCACAGCGTAGAGGTCATGGTCTGTATCATTACCTCCCCGAAGATCTTTCGCTGCGGCACAATCGACTCTATGCCAAAGCACGCATGCTTACGGTCAAACGCGAGAAGGGCGATCATTACACACTCGGTCCCGCCGAAGAGCTCGATCTTGCCGGCATGGATGTGATTTTAATGCGCCAGGATCCCCCCTTCGATATGGCCTATATCACCGCGACGCACCTGTTGGAGCACATTCATCCTGCAACGCTGGTCGTGAACGATC
>DLVK01000449.1:1713-6280 GCA_003444235.1 Rhodospirillaceae bacterium | reverse complement strand
ACCCATCTGAGAAGACCTGGACCCGCCGGTCCCGTTTCCTTTCGGGTTGACCGCCGTATCGCCCTGATGAAAGTCGATATTGTGGAAATCGATGCCGAGTTTCTCCGACAATATTTGACCGAACGCGGTCTCGTGGCCTTGGCCATGATTGTAGGTGCCGACAAAGAGCTGTGCCTTGCCGTCGGGATCGAGAGCGACCCGCGCCCATTCGGTGGGTTTACCGCCCGACGCTTCGACGTAATAACCCATCCCAATCCCGCGTAATTTTCCGCGCTTTGCAGCTTCGGTACGGCGCGGCTCGAAGTTGTCCCAATCGGACACCTCAATCGCCATCTCCATGGTTTCCTGGAACCGTCCGGAATCGATTTCCATTCCCATCTGGTTGGTGTAGGGCAATTGTTCCGGCTTGATATAGTTACGCCGGCGGATTTCATCGCGCCCGATGCCAAAAGCTTCCGCGCCTGCATCCATCAGGCGCTCCATCTGATAGCAAAGCTCCGGCCGACCGGCGCCGCGATAGGAGTCCGTCGGATGGGTATTGCTGAAACATGCCCGCACCGAATGGCGCATGGCCGGCACGTCATACACCGTACCGGCGATACGGCCCCCGGCTACTGTTGGGATCCGCGGTCCATTGTCCGACAGATAGGCGCCCACATTGGCGATCGTCTCGGCCCGCATGCCCAGAACCTTGGCATCCTCGTCGAACGCCATCTCCAGGATAGACACCTGATCGCGGGCATGGGTGTCGGAGAGAAACGTCTCGCTCCGGTCCGCTTGCCATTTGACCGGGCGCTTAAGTTTTTCCGCCGCCCAAAGGCAGAGTATGCTTTCGAGATACATCTTCGAACGCACCCCGAAACCACCTCCGGTATCGGTGGAAATTACCCGGATACGTTCGGGGTCGATTTTGTAGAAAGTCGAGGCCAGTGCATCGCGGATTTTGTTAACCCCTTGGGTCGGCGAACGCAGGATTTTCGTATCTGTCGCTGCGTCATATTCGCCAATCGCCACCCTAGGTTCCATGGGTGAGCCGATTACCCGGTTATTGACCAGTTCCACGGTCACCGTTTTGTGAGCTTTCGCAAAGGCCTTGTCGACAGGCCCGCTTTCGTGACTGACCCAGTGTGCGGCAAAGTTTTCAGGCCGCTCGGGCCAGATTGGATCTAAATCCGGCTCACCGGCGGTGTGAGTGGAGGCCAGCGCCGGCAACTCTTCATATTCGACGTCGATCGCTTCTGTCGCATCCAGCGCCTGGAGCCGGCTCTCCGCGATCACGAATGCAATCGGTTCGCCGGCGAACCGCACGCGGTCCTTTGCCAAGATATACCGGGGCGGCGTGAACATTTCCTTGCCCGTCGCACATTTTATGTTCACCTGGCAGGGAATCGTCGGCAGACCGTCGGCTTCCGTATCCTCGTAGGTGAGCACCGCGATAACCCCTGGCATCGCCTTCGCGGCTTCGACATCGATAATCTTGAAATCCGCATGCGCGAGAGGAGAACGCAAAATCGCGCTGTAGGCCTGGCCCTCGAGATTGATATCGTCCGTATACTGACCTTGACCGGTAACGAGACGCACATCCTCCTTGCGCCTAACCGCCTGTCCTATGCCAAATTTTTCCACGGATTTCTCCTAGATCGGGCGAATTTCTAGCGTCGATAATCTGCCGAGGTAGAGCCTAAGTCAATCTGCATCGACCGCTCACCCGTCGATGCTTGACAAAACTGGACGAAACCTCCCTCTTGCATCGCAGGGACACTGGAGATTTTCAAATGATTTCAAATGAGTTTGCCGCTTATGCGGTCTCGGAACGGGACCGCGAGTTGCCGGACGATGTTATTCATGCGGCCAAGCGATGCTTTATCGATTGGTGCGGTACCACGGCGGCCGGCGGCGTGAAAATGCCCGCAACCGGCTTTCAAGTGGCATTCGACGAGGACATGGATCGCGGTAATGCCCGGCTTTTCCCCGGCGCACGCAAGGCCACTATCCGCGCGGCAACCATTATCAACGCCGCCGCCTCGCACACGGTTGAGTTCGACGACGTTTATGGCCCCGCAGCCTATCATCCCGGCACCCCCACCGTTTCGACCGCATTTTCGGTCGCCGACGGAATGGGCGTTCCGGGTATGGAGTTTCTGCGCGCCGTTACGGTCGGCTACGAAGTCTCCACCCGCATCGCCGAGACAATGGGACGACCGCACTACAATTATTGGCATACGACAGCAACCAACGGCTCCTACGGTGCCTTGTTTGCCGCGGGAACACTGCTCGAGCTCGATCATGAGCAATTCGTCAATGCCTTGGGAAGCGCCGGCACCATGGCGGCAGGATTACAGCAGGCATTTCGCGAAGATTGCCACGGCAAGCCTATCCACGGGGCCCATGCCGCCGGTAGCGGATTGATGGCTGCACAAGTCGCCAAACAAGGGGTTACGGGTGCCAAACAAATTCTCGACGGTCCAGTCGGTTTCGGCAATGCGATGAGTGAGGATGTGGACTGGTCGAATACAGGCGACGGGCTCGGAGAAAGCTACAACATCACCCGCATCACGGTAAAAAACCACGGCTGCTGCGGCCATGCTTTCCCCGCAATCGACGCTGCACTGGCAATCACGGCAGAGCACAGCATTACCCATGAAGACATTGCGTCGGTGAAGATCGGCATGGCGCAATCGACGGTGGATATCTGCGGCGGCATGACCCACGACACCTTCTTCGAAGGCCAGTTCAGCCTTGCTTTCGTCGTTGCGTCCGGGTTCGTCAACGGCCGCGTTCGGCTCGAAGCCTTCACGCCTGAAGCCCTGAAAGACCCGACAGTGTCGGCGTTGGTCAAAAAATGCGAAGTCTTCGTCGACCCCGAAGTGGACGCAACCTTCCCGCTTAAACGAATGGCCCATCTCATCGTCGAAACCAAGAACGGAAAAGTCATCGATCATATGCAGCAAACCCGCAAGGGCGCGCCGGACAACCCCTTAAGCGATGGGGAATTGGAAGAGAAATATTTCGAATTGGTCGCACCTGAACTTGGGGACGCAGGCGCAAAAAAACTGCTCGATGGCATTTGGGCCATCGATAAGCTCGACAATATCCAAAACCTTCCCATCGGCGCCTAACGCGAAGCCGGAGTCATCAATGTACATTGCCAACGACCTCACCGATCTCATCGGTGGCACACCACTCCTGAAGCTCGACCGATTATTTCCCGACAGTCCGGCTCAGATTATGGCCAAGCTCGAACTACTCAATCCCACTTCGATCAAGGATCGCCCGGCGCTTTACATGATCCGCAATGCCATTGCCGAGGGCAAAATCAAGCCTGGGACCGAGGTCGTCGAGGCAACGAGCGGAAACACCGGAATCGGCATCGCATGCCTCGCCACCATCCTCGGTTTCAAGGCCCGGCTCTATATGATCGATACGAGTTCGGTCGAGCGACAGAAATTGCTCTCGGCCTACGGCGCGACCGTTGTCCTGACACCGGCCGCCGAGTTAACCACGGGAGCGCGAGAGCGGGCCCTCGCCTATTGTGCGGCGAACCCCGACACCACTTTTTTCGCCAATCAACATGGCAATGAAAACAATGCGGCTGCACACATTGCCACGACCGGCCCGGAGCTCTGGGAACAAACCGAAGGCGAAATCGGTGCCGTTGTCATTGGCATGGGCACCAGCGGCACCATCGAAGGCGTCTCGAAATTTTTGAAAGACAAAGATCCAAATATCCGTGTCGTCGGCGTCGAACCGGCGGCGAGCCCGGTCAATGCGGGCGGCGAACCCGGACCTCACCGGATCAGTGGTATGGGACCCGGTTTTATCGCGGAAAACTTCGAACGCGCCCGGGATCGGATCGACGAAATACTCTTAGTCGAGGATGAAGTTTCATTCGAATGGGCGCGGCGCGTGACATTGGCAGAGGGCGTTATTGTCGGGCCGACCTCCGGAGCAACCGTCTGGGGCGCGGACGAACTTGCCCGCCGGCCAGAATTTGCCGGCAAAAATATTATCTGCTTCCTCTATGATACCGGCGAACGTTACCTGTCCATGGATGATTTGTTCACCACCGACACGGTAATTCATGAAGGCTAGCGGCGGATAGGGAAAAGCCCATGAGCGACGAAGATTTCACCGACTACCAAAAGCTCTCCCACGATCAGGTGTTACCGCCGATCAGCTTTCAGGGTGCGAACTTCAATATTGTCGACCAGGCGAAATTCAAAAAGGCATTGGAGCTGATACGGGAAAGTCTCGCGCCTGCGGTACAAAATTCGATTTACTGCGCCGACAATATGATCACCTGGAATAAGAATTACAGCTTCTTTCGGGATCAATATTTCCTCGATTTCGCGAACGATCAAACCAACCCGCTCGTAGAACGTTCCATCCTGTGGCGCACCTACGTGCTGCTACATTTTGCCGAACGCTGCATGAAGCTAGAAGGTGATTTTATCGAACTCGGTTGCCATACCGGCGCAACCGCGCAGCACATGGTGGATCAATTGAACTTCACCATTCCCGGAAAATCGCTTTATCTTTACGACCTGTTCGAATGGAACGAAGCTGG
>DLVK01000449.1:0-1376 GCA_003444235.1 Rhodospirillaceae bacterium | reverse complement strand
CCCGCCATGCCGGTCACGAAAACGCGAATATGTACGAGGATGTTTGCGCCAGGTTCGAGAGCCACGACTTCGTACATGTGATCAAAGGCTACGTGCCGGATTCTTTTGCGGAGGAATTCCCCGAGAAAATCGCCTTTGCCCACATCGACATGAATCAGCCGACACCGGAAGTGGGCGCTCTGAAGTTCGTCCTTCCGCGCCTCGTCGACGGTGGCGTCATCGTCTTCGACGACTACGGCTGGTGGGCCTATAGCGCACAAAAACGTTTTATCGACCCTGTACTGGAAAAGGCAGGCCTCAGCGCCGTCGAATTACCGACCGGCCAAGGCCTCCTGATCAAGTGAGGCCCGAATGACCAGCTATGACCGGTTGCAGGCCCTATCCGAGAAACAATTGTTCTTCATCGTGGGGGCATCGAAATCCGGCACCACATGGCTACAACTGCTCCTCGACGGACATCCCGCTATTTGTTCTCGCGGAGAAGGTCATTTCATAGATAACTTGATGCCTTTCCTCTCCCAAGCCCTGCTCACCTACAACCAGAAATCCCTCGAGCGAAACGATGCCGCAAAAGCTATCGGCTGGGAGGCTAATTGTCCGATATTCGACGGCGACGATTTCGCTTTTCTGGTACGAACCGCAGTTCTCAGGGCCTTCGACCGTTGGATCGACGACGACAGCGTAACTTGCATCGGGGACAAGACCCCTGAACATGCGATCGGAATGGACGAACTTTCGGACCTATTCCCGACCAGCCGCTTCATTCATATCCTCCGCGACGGACGTGACGTATGCCTATCGGGCTGGCTCTTCGCGCAAAATCGCGATGCGGATGCGGTGAAGAATATGACTATGGTCGAGTATGTTTCCGCCTATGCGGACGCCTGGTGCAATCGTGTCACCTCAGCACGGGCGTTTGGCGCCGCGCACCCGGATCGTTTTCATGAAATCCGATACGAAACACTCCATGGCGATTTAGACGTCGAAGTCGCCCGTGTTCTCGATTTTCTTGGAGTGGATAATGGGGCTGAGATGGTCGCTGCCTGCCGGCAAGCAGGTGCGTTCGAAACGTCATCGGGAGGCCGTGAGCGAGGCGAAGAAGACAAGACCTCGTTTTTTCGTAAAGGCGTTATCGGCGATCATAGGAATCATTTCGACGAAGAGACTTACGCCGCAGTCGAAAAAGCAGCCGGGCCATTGTTGCGAGAGCTGGGATACGATCGAGCCTAGGCCGCACCCGTCTTCTTGATCCGCACGAAAAACAGCAGCGGCAGCATCAGCACCGTCATAATGGTCATGATCTGGAAATCGATGATGTAGCCCATGAATTCGGCCTGCTTGTCGATCAACCGGTCGAGGGCCATCATGCCGCTCAG
>DLVK01000413.1:0-2596 GCA_003444235.1 Rhodospirillaceae bacterium | reverse complement strand
CCGGCGGCCATTGCCGTAGAAACCCTCAAGAAAGCTGGCGTCGACTTCGCAATTTTCGACGAGATCGAGGTCGAACCCACGGACCGGTCTTTCAAGGCAGGTACAGATTTTGCCCGAAAGGGCGATTTCGACGGCTTCGTATCGCTCGGCGGCGGCTCGACCATCGACACCGCGAAGGCCTCTAACCTTTACACCACTCATCCCGCCGACTTCCTAGCTTACGTTAATGCACCGATCGGTGAAGGAAGGCCGGTACCGGGAGCGTTAAAACCTCATATAGCCTGCCCGACCACGTTCGGCACCGCCAGCGAATGTACGGGTATCGCGATATTCGATCTGTTGGAAATGGAAGCGAAAACCGGCATAGCTCACGCTGCGCTTCGCCCGTCGCTTGGCGTGCTCGACCCGAATTCACTTGTGACGCTGCCTGCCGACATCGTCGCCGCGAACGCTTTCGATGTCTTCAGCCATGCGGTCGAATCACTGACCGCCCGCCCCTACACCCAACGGCCTGCACCCGCAAACCCATCCGCTCGTCCCTTAAGCCAAGGCGCCAATCCCTATAGCGATATCGCCTGCACGGAAGCGATCAGAGTTACCGGTGAGAACATCATCGCGGGCGTTAAAAATCCTTCGGAAATCGATGCCATGGAACAGCTGATGTTTGCCGGCATGCTGGCGTTGATCGGTTTCGGAAATGCCGGTTGCCACGTGCCCCATGGCATGTCCTATGCGGTTGCCGGCCTGGTTCGCGACTATCGAGCCGCCGGCTGGCAAAGCAACCATCCGATGGTTCCCCACGGTATTTCGGTCATCGTGAACGCACCCGCCGTATTTCGCTTCATGAGCGACGCATGCCCTGACCGTCACCTAAAAGCGGCGGAGGCATTCGGTGCCGACATATCCGGAGCGGCGACAGAGGACGGGGGAGAGATTCTGGCTGCACGCGTCGTCGAGTTGATGCGCGCATGTGATATGCCGAACGGTTTGATGGGTGTCGGCTACAGCGAAGAGGATTTGCCGGCATTGGTCGAAAAGTCCTTCCCGCAGCGCCGCCTGATGGAGAACGGACCAAAAGATTTCGACCGATCGGAACTGGAAGATATGTTCCGCAACTCAATGCGGTATTGGTAACAGGAGAAGAGAATGCGAGGGGCCGATCTTATTGCTAGAGCGCTCGAGCGTGCCGACGTGAAGGATGTCTTTGCGCTATCGGGAAACCAGATAATGCCCATCTTCGATGCGTGTATCGACGCAGAGATCGCGCTCTACCATGTGCGCCACGAAGCAGCAGCTACCTACATGGCCGATTGCTGGGCCCAGCTTACTGGAAAGGTCGGGGTGGCATTGGTTACAGCCGCACCCGGCTTCGCAAACGCCTTGTCCCCGCTTTATTCCGCCGGCATGGCCGAAAGCCCTGTTCTTCTGCTGAGCGGTGATTCTCCCCGTGCCGCAGATGGCAAAGGTTCCTTCCAGGAAATGGATCAGGTCACCGCCTCGACGCCATTTACTAAGCATTCCTTCAGGTCGGAAACTGCAGAGGGCCTAGGCCAAGACATAGCCGACGCTATCCATATCGCCTGTTCTGGGAGACCGGGCCCGGTTCATTTGGCGCTACCGTTCGATCTTTTGAATACGGATGTCGGCGATGTCGCCCTGCCCTCGGACGACAGTTATCAGCCTTTACGAAAAGCGCCGAGCCCGGCAATGCTCGACGCCATCGCTGAAACTCTCAAGGTTGCCGAAAAACCGTTGCTGATCACCGGCCCGCGCCTCAACCGAACCAGAGCTGAAATTTCGATCGATTCATTAGCCGACGCGATCGATGTGCCTGTAATTCCGATGGAAAGCCCGCGTGGATTAAACGATCCGGCACTCGGCGATTTTTCGGAAATGTTCAAACAAGCCGATTTGGTTCTTTCACTCGGCAAGCGTCTGGACTTCACCACCGGTTTTGCTCAATCACCGGCAATAGATGAAAACTGTCGTTTCATCATTGCGGACCCCGACGTATCGGAATTGAGCCGTGCTCGCCGGGCGCTCGGCGCGAGACTACACGCCGCCTATGTGGCCGATCCCGAACTGCTGGGCCAGGCCTTGTGCGATCTTCAATCCGCAACCGACCGCCGTGCTTGGCGCGCTGATGTGTCAGCCGCAATCTCCGCCCGAGGAAATACGCCCGAAGACGCCTCCACACCGATTCACCCGGCCAAACTCGGCGCGGCGGTCCAAGAGGTAATCGATCAAGCGGACGATCCAATCCTGATCGTCGACGGCGGCGAATTTGGACAATGGGCGCAAGCGACAATTTCAGCTCCGACGCGGGTGATCAATGGGCCCGGCGGAGCCATTGGCGGCGGACTTTGCTATGCATTCGCGGCTAAAATCGCGCGACCCGAGGCAACAGTCATCGTTCTGATGGGCGACGGCACCGCCGGGTTCCATTTTGCCGAATTCGAGACCGCCCAACGCTACGGAACCAATTTCATCGCAGTAATCGGCAACGATGCCCGCTGGAACGCGGAATATCAGATTCAGCTCCGCGACTATGGCGACCAACGCCTTTATGGCTGCGAACTGAACCCGACCCAATACA
>DLVK01000128.1:0-2514 GCA_003444235.1 Rhodospirillaceae bacterium | reverse complement strand
GTCCATTGCGGTATGCCGGTGGATCCGGGCAACTTGCTGCTGGTTGGAAATTTTGACGGGATGGCAGTGATCGGCCTGCCCGGTTGCGCCCGCTCGCCAAAATTTAATGGGATAGATTTGGTATTGCGTCGACTTGCTGCCGATTTGCCGGTGACGTCGGAAGACATTATGGCGCTTGGCGTCGGAGGGTTGCTGAAAGAAATTGCGGACCGCCCCTCGCCCCGAAGCGCCGCGAAAGAGACGCTCCCCAGCGCACCTAGAATTGCGGGATTGATCCTCGCCGCTGGCCAATCGCGGCGTATGGGAAGCGTTAACAAACTGCTGGCCGAAGTAGATGGCGAGCCGATGGTGCGCCGGGCGGCCGCTATCGTCACCGCATCGCAAGCGGCACCTGTCATCACGGTCACCGGCCACGAATCCGAAAAGGTCGCTGAAGCGCTCAAGGATTTCGACCTAACCTTGGTCCACAATCCGGCCTACGCAGATGGTATTAGTGGCTCTCTGCAGCGCGGGCTTGCAGCCATGCCGACCGATATCGATGGCGTGGTCGTTTGTCTCGGCGACATGCCAAGGGTAAGTGAGCATGTTATCGACAAACTGGTCGCCGCATTTAGTCCTACGGAGCAGCGCGAGATCTGCGTTCCCACCTGGCAAGGAAAACGCGGCAACCCGGTCCTCTTGGGACGCCGGTTCTTCTCCGAAATCAACGATATTTCCGGCGATGTCGGCGCCCGCGGATTGCTCGGTGCCTATCCGGAGTTGATTTGCGAAGTCGAGATGGAAAACGATTCGATATTGCTAGATATCGATACGCCCGAGGCACTCGAAAAAGCCAACGCCTAGCCTCGGCATTTTTGCTCGATATAGGCGATCACGCGATTAGCAACTCCGTAGTCGTAAAGGTTATTGTGGCCTGCCCCATCGACGACAAGTAATTGGGGCTTTTCCGGCGCGGCGGCGGCGAGCGCTTCAGCAAACTTTAGCGGTACGATTCGATCCCGGCGCCCATGAATCATTAAAATTGGAATTTGGAGTTGGGAAATGCTGCTGGCGGAATCGTAGCGGTCCCGGATGAGCCACCGGGCGGGCAAATATGGATAATGGTGCTGCGCCACCGCGGACATACTGTCGAAAGCGGCTTCGAGCAAAAGACAGGCAGCTTCTTTACGTCCACCGGCCCGGGCGGTTGCGATGGCCACAGCCGTACCAAGTGATTCGCCATAAAGGGCGATCCGTTCTCTCGGAATTTTACGAGCCCTCAAAAACTCCAATGCTGCCCGGCCGTCGCGATAGAGCCCTTCCTGGCTGGGTGAACCGCCGGTTTTGGCGTTGTATCGGTAGGTTACAAGTAAAACACCGTAACCACGCTTTAGATAGGGCGTAATCTTGTCCGCTCTATAGCCGATATGCCCCGCATTACCGTGGAAATAGGCGATTATCGGAGAATCCGGCGTCTTCGGTTGCCGCCACCAGGCAAAAAGCTCTAAACCATCCTCAGTGGGAACTCGCACTGCTTCGACGTCGATCAGCGCATAAGCCGACGGCTGAGGCACCGATTGATCGGTGTGATACATGAGACCTCGTTGGAAAACGAACATCAAAACGCCAAAGCCCAAGTAAAACGCGGCAATCCAGAGGAAAAATGTCGTCAACGTCCGCATCCCATGCCGCTTTCAGGTGAAAATAGCTGCAAATCTCTCGAATCTCGCCACAATTGGCGCGTTAACCTATTTGATCCGCATGAAATTAATCCGTCAACGGAAACGCACCTTGCTCAAATCGAAACGAATAACGATGAGATTTCGAATTCGACTAATGCCCAATCTTCTTTTCTTTTCAAAATATTTAACAAAAACAGTAAAAATTATTTTCTTGGAATAAAACTCAAGTTATGGTCTAAGATATATAAAATGAAACTAGGCTTGTTATATAATGGAGGCTGACTATGGGAAGTAGTCTGCCTTGTATTGGACTTAAGGAGCCGCGCAGGCAAATTCGATGACGGATCTTTCCCGCGATGAATTAAGGGCTCATCTGTCTTCCGTGGAGGCGCAGGTGCGAGCCGCGTTACGTATTGTGGCCGCGGAATCCAAGTCTATGCAGCAAGCACACAGCGCCCTGCGCGCCGACCTTTCCGCAGCACTTATTCGTCTACAATCTGATCTCAGCACCAGTGCCAGTCGAAGCGAAGGCAAACTCGATCGCATTATGGGCAGCGTAACTTCGCTTGCAGCTCACCGCCGCTTAACGACATCGGTCATTACAGTGGTGGTTATGTTGGTGGGCATCACCATCGGTCTTTTGATCGGCGGCAGCGGCTTCTTAGCCAGCGGCTCATTTTCGAAACAGGGGTCGATTAGCGTACCGGTGCAAATCGATCCCAATCCTGGCGTCATCCGTCCACCACGCTAACCGTTCCGAGACATTTGTTCATCCGCGCGGTCATCCAATGGATTTTGGCCGGTCATTGCCTGCCGATGTCCATGGCATTGGCCCTGCCCCTCGAGGTAACCG
>DLVK01000210.1:0-4312 GCA_003444235.1 Rhodospirillaceae bacterium | reverse complement strand
GGAAGAGTTTGAAGACGCCGCCCTTGTTCAACGCGACAAAGAGGTCCTGATCGCCATCACGTACCGCCAAAAGCCCAGCACCGGGAAAATGAATTTGCGACGGTGACGCCTCGGTGTCGCCATCACGCTCGGTCAAACAATTCGCCGCCGCAAGCAAATAGCTCCAGAGGTGGTGCGCCACCATGTGGTCGTCGGAATAGCAGGGTGCACGTCCGGATTGGAGTGCCTGCCCAAAGCGGTCATTGAGTGCGAGCGCCGCGGGAAACCATTTGCCGGCCAACTCGAAACCGTGGGGGAAATAATTGTAGGTATTGCGGCTCGAAACCTCCCCCCCAAGGCTGCCGTCGGGGTGCATAAACGACGCCGTCATGGAAATGGCGCGTTCCAGAGGCTGGCGCAGGGATTCTTCGCCCGAAGCCTCGTAGAGCTGCGCCAGCAAACCGATGGTGAGCGTCTGGTACCCGAGATCGCACCCTTCGTATTCCTGAAACCAACCCTCTTCATCTTGCCAAGATAAAAGACGTTCCAGACGCGCCCGATACGCGCTCTCAAGATCGTCCACGCCGAAGCGTGTCCATAGCAGATAGAGGCAATAAACGATGAGCGCCTCGTGGTTGCTGAGCTGACCGCTTTCCTGGTGCGCCGCGAGCCAACGTCCGCGCGTTGCAAAGAAGGATTCCAATTCGGGATCGTCGAGATCGAGCAAATCGTAAGCCTGCATGCATCCCAGCAACGAAAATGCGGCGGCACCGGACGCGCGCTCGAACGGGAAAAAATCGTCGCACGCGCCGTCCCGATGGGAACTTAAGGCGGCAAAGCGTATGCCGGCCTCGATCCAATCCTTTAACGCCGGATCCCCTCGATAGGCATTGCTTTCGGCTTCCAGCCGATAGGCCAACGCGAGGGGATAAACGAATTCTTGCGCCATGCCGGTTGGGAAATCGGTGCGGCGATATTGCCAATAATTCCGGTCGAAGCAGCCGTAGGTGGGGCTATGAGGATTGCGATCCTGCAGCATCAACAGCTTCGGAACTTCGGCCAGAGCGGCCTCGGCGAAGCTATTGGCCAGCGGTGTCGGCGGCACTTTCATAATCCTACCAGTAGGGATAGCGGCCTTGCCGTCAAGCCTCTTGGCGCGTTTTCTCCAATTCGAGGATCGTCGAGGCCAACCGTTCCGACAAAAGCTCGATCACCTTCTCATTGACGCTCTTGTCGCTGTCGATGAGATTGGTGAACACGTCGCGCGTCAGCAACAAGGCGGACGCGCCGCCATCGGTAGCGGCAACGGAAGCGGTACGTGCTACGTTGGACAACACACCCACCTCACCGACAATATCGCCAACTTCAACCGTCCCAATGACCAGCTTCGACCCGTTGACTTCGACGCTTGTCTCCATCTGACCCGACAGGACGATATAGGCACCGTTGCTCTTGTCGCCGGATTTAAAAACGTACTCGTCGGGATCGAAATTGTGCCGCTCGCTCGAAAAAGCCACCAGCTTCAATGTTTCCGGCGCAAGGCCGGCCAATAAAGGTACCGACCGCAGCACATTGATTTCGTCTTCGAGACCGACCTCAGCAGCCTTGGGGACGGTCGTTTCCGCTGCCTGCAGCATGGTGCCGTCGCGTTGGCGTTGCTCGACGACACGCCCGCCTTTCATCAGGATCACCTGATCGAATTCCGAGACATCCTGGTCTTCGCGATCGATCCAAATCAATGCACCCTCTGCCATGGTCGTCACGACTTCCCTACGGATAGTCGACTGCTCTTCCGCATCAAGCGCCGTAAGCGCTTCGTTGACTACCAGCAGGTCGGGTTTCTTGATTAGGCTTCGGCCAAGCGCAAGTTTCTGGCGTTGTCCAGGAGACAGCCGCGACCCTGCCTCGCCCACATCGGAATCGAGGCCGAGGCGGATAATTTCTTCGCGCAACCCGATCTCACCGACCACTTCCGACATCAAATTATTGACCTTGGCGCGATGGCGGCGCTGGGCAATTCGGCCATAGAGCAAATTACACTGTACGGTGATGCCGCCGCATACCGCGTCGGAATCGAACACTTCCAATTTCGGGCGCAGGTCGTCCGGCAATCCGTCTAGAAACTTCCTGCGCGCCTCGATCACCATCCCCTGGATCGGCGCATCGATAAGACCGAACCGCTGATGCGCGGGCGCAAGCATGAAGGCTATCGAGAACAGCATGTTCTTTTCGTCGTCGTCGAGTGTATGCATCCCGTCGCTATCGATTTTACGCATCAGGGATTCGTATTTCGGAAGATCGTCCGACCCGATCAGGCTGAGCTGCGAAATGCGCTGGTCGCCAGCCGCCATGTCGCCAAACATATCGAGCAAATGCATCGTCGCGCGCCGCCCGATATCGAGCAGACAATCATATAGGCCGATCTCGCGAAGTATGTTTAGGACGTACTCGTTCTTGCCGAGATGATAGACATCGAACGTCTCATCTCTATGGCGCCCGAACAGGAAATTTTCCGATAACGTCGCATTAGTGTTGTAACCGTCGACGCTGAATAATTCGGCCGCACCAGGAAAATCGGTTTTCGCCAAACGTTCGGCGAATAAGTGCCGCGCTTCGAGTATTTTAACCGCCGTTTCTGGCTTGTCCTCAGGCCGCACCAGTTGCGATAGGCCGCGCTGGAACAAATCTTCCTCAAGGCCCACCTTCTTTACGATAGCTAAGGCCTCGCGCTCCAATTCATCCGGGCCCGTAATGCCAAGGCGGCCATAATCGATCCAATCGGCCTCCATGTCATGGCTTGGGTTTCCAGCGGCCTCCGCCTCAGACACCCATTTTTCACGCTCCTTCAGTTCGGACCCGTCATAGTCGCGCTCGGCGACCGGACGATGTTTGAGGCCGTAATAGAGATTGTCACGCCAACTGCCGGTAAACACATGCGCATCGTGATCTGCATATCCGACGATCCGGCCAATATCGCCACGACCGAGATCGCCTAGGGCAAAATCGCCAAAACAAATGCCACCTGCTGTCGGGTAGCGGAGTTGGCAAAACAACTCCGCAAGTTCGACCTTGCCCGATCCCGCAGGCCCCACGATCGCAATCTGTCCCGGCAAATCGGATTCAAAGCTCACTTCTTCCAACAATCGCGCATCGCCATCGCTAACGGTCACATTGGACACCGACAACGGTCCATTGATCTCTAAATTGGCCGCTTCTGAGGCAGTACCGGTCTTGGTCGATTCTTCGTCCGTCTCCACGTTGAAGTTTTCGACCAGCGTCTGATATTTGACCTTGTTTTCTTCATGCTTCTGATAGTTTTCGATCAGTTTGGTCCAGGGCCGCACGGTCTCCTTATAGGCACCAATGACTGCGACGAGCGCGCCCAGCGTCAAGTCGCCGGCGATCACCAACCAGCCGCCGATCGCATAGAAGAAGAACGGCGTGATCTGCGTCATCAGCGCATTTAGAAACTTGATGAAATTTTCCCGGTGATACATTTCGCGGCGGATGCGGAAAAGCTTCCCGAGCCGTTCCGCGGTGCGGCCTAACTCGAATTCGACCGTATCGTTGGCGTGAATGTCACGCGCACCCATTAGGGTTTCGTTGACCTGTCCGGCAAATCGACGCACAGAAACGACCCGTCGCCGGGAGACCTGATTCAATTTCAATTGGAGCCGCGGGATAATAACCGTCTGAAGCGGGAACAACGCGATCGCGGCCAGACCCAAGATCCAGTCCTGCGCGAAAAGAAACACCATCGCCGTCAACATGGTGCCCGCATTCAAAATCGGATCTGCGAAGAGGATGCCCAGATAACGCCCGATCGGTTCCACTTCCGCGGTCGTCATGGTGACCAGTTCGCCGGAATTTACCTTGCGCAAATGGCTGACCGGGAACCGCAAAATTCGCTTGTAGAGATCGAAACGAAGCCGGCGAAGCAGAACTTCCGACAACACCCCCTTATAAACGCTCATATAATAGAGCATCCCGAAACTCGCCAGAACGAGACCCAGGAAAATGAAACACAGGACAAGAAGGTAGCCGATCTGATCGAATTCAAAAGACAAAAGCGATCGAGGGAAAGTAGACGCCTCCATAGATATGGCGTCATTAATAATTATTTTCGGTAATTCAAATGTTAAGTATAATAACGGCATAAATACTACCGTTAATACTACAAGGTATATTTGCTGTAATTTAGAATTTTTCCAAGCATATTGTATAATATTGCTCGGCATCTCAACTACTCCTCAATTACAATAGTCGATTACTTATCGACATCAATCCGCAACTCGGTATTAAGCCGCACGCGAAACACCCGCAAACATAAAGA
>DLVK01000484.1:0-2925 GCA_003444235.1 Rhodospirillaceae bacterium | reverse complement strand
CTTCGGTGGCATAGAGGTGGGCGACCATGCGCTGCTCCAGTTCGAGCGCGCTTTCCAGGTCCATTTGCATGCCTTCTTGAACCACGGACTTGGCGTACCAGACGCTGAGCGGCGCGCGCTCCGCATAAACCGCGATGCGAGACAGCGCGTGCTCGACCACATTGTCCGGCGGCAATACGTCGAGTATCAGACCCCAGTCCTTGGCGTCCTCGGCGCTAAAGGTTTCCGCGCTCATCAAAATATCCTTCGCGCGCTGAATACCCACAAGGCGGGGTAAGCGCTGGGTGCCTCCGGCACCGGCTAGGGTGCCGATGCGCGCGCTGGTGATGGCAAACTGCGCGCCTTCGCCGGCGAAACGAAGATCGCAGGCGAGCGCCACTTCGAGGGCGCCGGTCATGCAATAGCCGTTGATCGCGGCAATGACGGGGATCGATAGGCGTTCGATGGTGCGGTTGAGGTCGGTGAAATGATCGAGCCAGCGGCCGAGATCAAGCGGGGTTTCCTGGGCTTGCGCTTCCTTGAGGTCGGCGCCTGCGGAGAAGAATTCGTCATGGCCGGTGAGCACGATGCCGCGAATTTCCGCATCCTGCTCCGCTTCCAGCATGGCGTCGCGGAGGCGGCCGAGCAGCTCCGCGGACAAGGCGTTTCGCACCTTTGGCCGGTTCAGGGTCAGGATCACCGCCGGTGGACGGCGTTCGATGAGAAGAATTTCGTCGCTCATGGCGGGCAAGAGTGGCGGCAGGGCTGCCCATCGTCAAGAGAGCGGGCGTTGCATGGCTTTGGGCGCTCCCCTACAACTGCACGCATTCGAGGAGGACGGTGCTATGGATTTGGGGTTGAAGGGCAAATGCGCGGTGATTACCGGCGGCGCGAAAGGCGGGATCGGCTACGCAACCGCGCGATTGCTGGCCGCTGAAGGCGCGAATATTGCGTTGGTCGACATAAACGGCGACGGCATTGCCGCGGGTGTTGCCGAGCTGACGAAAGAGTTTGGGACCGAGGCGCTCGCCGTTCCGTGCGACATAACTTCGCCGGAGGCGGTGTCCGAGATGGTGGCGACGGTCACCGGTGACCTGGCGCCACCCGACATTCTCGTCAACAGCGCCGCCGTTCTCGACAATAAGAGTTTTCTCGATTCCGAGCCCGCAGATTGGGACCGTATGTTGGGAGTCTGCCTGTTTGGCCCGATGAACGTCATCCACGCGCTGTTGCCGGGCATGATGGAGCGCGGCTACGGGCGCGTGGTTTGCCTCGCCTCCGATGCTGCCCGCGTGGGCCAGGGTCGGCTTTCCTATTATGCAGCGGCGAAGGGAGGTGTGGTGGCGCTGGTCAAAAGCGTGGCGCAAGAAGTGGGCACGCACGGTATTACCCTCAACGTGGTGTCACCCGGCGCCACGGATACGGACATGCGCAAAGCCCGTGAAGTGCAAATCAAGGAAAGTATGGGTGACGACCGTTACGCGGAATATACCCGCAAGGTGCTTCGCCGTTATCCGGCCGGGCGCATTGGCGAGCCGACGGATATCGCGGGCATGATTACCTATCTCGTGAGCGAGCCAGCGTCCTGGGTTACGGGCCAGGTGGTTAGCGTCAATGGCGGCTTTGTGATGCCGTGATGCTCGGAAAATAGCGGCCTGGCCGATTTAGGAGTAGCCGGCGAGCCATGCTACGCGCTCTCGCTTAGAAGATTGGTCCGGCTAATACGCCCGTCGAAACGCCAGCGATCAGGTTTAGTCCAACAATCACGCCAATAAAAATCACGAGCCTCACAGGGACTCTCCTTTTGCTTTCATTGCAGATCGCGAAAATTTAGGCGAAGGCACCGCGGTCTATCCAGAAATCATTAGTAAATTTGTGAATCGCTTTGTTAAATCGTCGAATTTCCGATCGAACCTCCATCTTTGCGTATCCTTTGATTTCCTGTAACCATCGGGCAAACGGGAGGGTGATTTGGATTTCGATCTCACCGACGAACAGCGGCTGATACAGGAATCGGCCAAACGCATGGTGGAAACGCGTATCCAGCCGATGTTGGACGCACATTCGGTGGACGACCCCTTGCCGAAACCGGCGATGCTGGAAATTCTCCAAGCCTGTGCGGAGCTTGGCATGCTGGGCGGACGGGTGGCTTCCGCCATCGGCGGCAGCGAGATGCAAATGCTCGACCTCGGCCTGATTTACGAGCAAATGCCGGCAGGCGCCCTGTTCGGGGTATTGTCCCAGGAGGTGACCGCGGCGCGGATCGCCGCGAATTGCTCCCAATCTCAGCAAACCAAGTTCCTCGAACCGATTTTGGACGCACGCAAGATTGCCTGTACCGCCAACACGGAGCCCGGCGCCGGGTCCGATTCACGAGCCTTGGGATGCCAGGTGACCGAAGAGGTGGACGGGTATCGATTGCAGGGGCGCAAGATGTGGATTTCCAACATCTCGATTGCGGATGTGATCAACGTTACCGGGGTGATGGGCGCGGATGACAAGGGCGAAGGGGATTTGGTGCGGCTTTTGGTCGATGCCGAAGAAACGCCGTTCGAGGCTGCAGAAATTCCGACTTTAGGCTTGCGCCAGGCGCACCTCGGCGAAGCGGTGTTCGAGAACGCATTAGTGCCGGCGGAAAATCGTCTCGGTGAGACCGGAGACGCGGCCAAGAGCCTCACCGTCACCTGGCTCGGCAATCGCTGTTTCATCGCGTTGTGTGCCGTCAATATGGCTGAGACGGCGCTTCAGCGTGCACTGGACTACGCCAAGGAGCGTACGCAATTCGGCAAGGCTATTGCCGGACATCAATTGGTGCAGCAACGGTTGGCCGACATTTCCGCGGCGGTCACCAGCAGCCGGCTCCTCTGCTATTACGCCCTCAGCCGCATCGATGCGGGCGAGCGCGCTAACGGCGTCACCGCCATGGCCAAGCGCAAGACGCTTGCC
>DLVK01000175.1:0-2737 GCA_003444235.1 Rhodospirillaceae bacterium | reverse complement strand
GGCGGGGTATGGGCTGCTGCCCTAGCCATCGTAGCTGCTGCTGCTGCCTCGCGAGGCCTGCTGCCGATCACCATGAGCGTGCTCCCCCTTGCCGGCAAAACAGGCCGCGCTGCAGAAGCGGGCCAGCCCGACAAACAAGATATGATAGCAAGCGCCGGTCTTGCGGTGTTGATCGCGCTACTAACCATCGGCTTTGTACCGAGCGTCTTCGGCTTGGTTGCCGGTGGCGTGTTCGCCGCGGCTCTCGGTTACCTCGCTGTCAAACGGATCGACGGCTATAACGGCGACGTGCTGGGTGCACAACAACAAATTCTCGAAACCGCGATACTGTTGGCAGCCGCTGCCGCCATATAGAAGAAAAGGGCTCCCGAATGACGACTGTGGTTACCCGATGGTGGTGGATACGCCACGCGCCGGTTGTCGATCATGACAACAAGATTTACGGACAAACCGATCTTTCCGCCGACGTTTCCGACGAGAAAGTATTCGCACGACTTGCAGAGATGCTCCCGAGCGAAGCCGTTTTGGTCACATCCGACTTGCAGAGAACCACATTGACCGCCGCCGCTATCGCGGACGCCGGCCTCGAGCTACCTACGCCGATCAAGGAACCCGCACTGCGGGAGCAACATTTCGGCACCTGGCAAGGCATTCGACGCGATCAGTTCGACAAGGAAACCGGGCGGATGATGCACCGGTTCTGGATCGCGCCTGCTTTCGAGCGGGCCCCGAAAGGTGAAAGCTTTACTGACGTCATCGCTCGCGTAGCACCTGCCATCACACGGCTGACCGCCGATCACGCCGGTCGCGACATCATCTGCGTTGCCCATGGCGGAACGATACGGGCCGCCATCGCGCTCGCTCTAGGCCTCGGCCCTGAAAAAGCGCTTGCCTTCCGCAGTGCGAATTGCGGACTGACGCGGCTCGATCATATTCTCGATGAAAAGGCGGATGGCGGAGTCTGGCGCGTCGTTACCATAAATCACGACCCGTCCGAATGAGGCTGTCACTCGAACAAACACAAGAGCGCGTAACAGCTGTCAAACCAGCGTTCGAAAAGAACGTACAGCACGATATCAAGCGCCAACCCCAAGGCCAGGATCGGCAATGCGATATAAAAGCCAAAATATATCCATGCCCAGCGGGTAAAGCGGGGACCCGGCAAGTCGTGTCCCTTAACCGGCCGGCGGCGAAATCGATCAAAGACTGTCATGTCGTATTATAACGAAGGACACCACACGCTTGGAGATAAGCTGGGATAGCGCCTCGCGCACGGACTGGAACAGGCTGGTGGCCAAAGCCTGGAAATGTCCGTTTGAGCAAAGCTGGGCCTATGGCGAAGCGATTGCAGCGACCGGCGGTGCGGTCCACCGGGCGCTATTACGGGACGGCAAAAAGCCCATCGCATTTGCGCAGATTTTTTCGAAACGACTGGGCCGGGCCGCAAATTTGCAGCAACTCCTGCGTGGACCGGTTTTTTTCGAATCAATCCGCGACGAAAAACAAGTCTTCGATTCGTTAAATCTGCTCGCTCAAGAGAAGTTCGGTCTTCCTCGCACCCTGCGATTTTGGACGCCGGAAGTCGATGCAACGCTGGCGTCGGGATTCAAAAAACTTCGATGGCGACGAGTCATGTCCGGCTACCATACCGCTTGGCTCGATCTCGATCCGTCACCTGAAGTACTACGGCGCAATCTCGATGGAAATTGGCGAAACGGGCTCGCGAAAGCAGAAAAAAAATCGCTTCGCATTCGCGACAACAATGACCGAGATACAATGGACTGGTTACTCGCACACTACGAAAATCTTCGCCGTAAACGGCGATTCGGTGGTCCATCGCCTGCATTGCTAGCTGCGGCTGAACGATATCTATCTCACAAGAAAGACTTTTTTGTGTTGCGCGCATTCGAGAACCGTACCCCGGTGGCCGGCGTGCTTCTGGCCCGTCACGGCAAATCCGCGACCTATGTCATCGGTTGGAGCGATGACATAGGTCGACGCGCGAACGCGAATAATCTCCTACTTTGGCAAGGTTTGCTCAATCTCAAATCCGAAGGCGTGCGCTGGCTCGATCTCGGCGGAATCGATACGCAGGCATCGCCCGGAATTGCCCGGTTTAAATTGGGATTAGGCGGTGAAATTGCCTCTCTCTCGGGCACCTATTTCTAAGCGTATCTCAAGAAAAAACAGATGCGGAAAATCTAACAAAAATAGCTATGATCGCCTCCAAATTGTCACATTTGCCCACGATGATGACTGTCGTTCGGTTTGGCGTACAACAGACGAAGGAGATTGCTTCGATGAAATCTTTTGCCCCCATCGCCGCGATGGCTTTGGCCTTTATCATGGCTCTACCAGGCGCTGCCTTGGCCGGAATCGAAGAAGACGAGCTTGTTTCGAAAGCGCACTTCACCGTCGAACGCATGGCGAAAGACGAAAATGTCGGACCGAACGTACGCAAGCTGATTCAACGCGCGAAAGCAGTAATGATCTTTCCAAATGTTTTGAAGGGCGCGTTTTTCATCGGTGCCGAAGGGGGCAGCGGTGTATTGCTAGCGAAAGACGCCAATGGAAATTGGGGGTATCCGGCCTTTTACACCATGGGCTCGGCAAGTTTCGGTCTTCAAATCGGCGGCCAGTCTCAAGAGATCGTTTTGTTGATCATGTCCGAGCGCGGGCTTTCTTCGATCCTCCACAACGAAGTCAAGCTAGGCGGCGATATCAGCGCTGCAGCAGG
>DLVK01000020.1:2352-2883 GCA_003444235.1 Rhodospirillaceae bacterium | reverse complement strand
AGGCAAATGGTAACGCGTTGGCCCGTGTGAGGCCTTCTGCCACGCTGTCCGTGGGATAAACGCAAATCACGGGGCCGAAAATTTCCATCGCTGAAACCTTGGACTCAGGCGGCGGATCGTAAAGTACCGTCGGCGCATAGCAGGAGTCGCTCAACCGCTCGCCTCCCGAGATCAACTCGGCACCGCCTTCGACCGCCTCTTTGACCCACTCTTCGACCCGGTCCACTTCACCATGGCGGATCAACGGGCCGACCTCGGTATCCATCAGCGTGGGATCGCCGACTTGCATCGCTTTACCCTTGGCACCCAAATCATCGGCCAAATCCCGCGCAATCGCTTTATCCGCAAATACCCGCTGCACCGACACGCAAACCTGGCCCGCATGATAGAAACCGCCTTTCGCGAGCAGCGGCGTCATGTCATCAATATCCGCATCTTCGGCAACGATGACCGGCGCCGCGCCGCCATGTTCGAGAGCGCATCGGGCGCCCGGCGCCAATTGAGACCGCAACATCCAACCGACACGGGCCT
>DLVK01000020.1:0-2049 GCA_003444235.1 Rhodospirillaceae bacterium | reverse complement strand
CCAACCGACACGGGCCGAGCCGATGAAACTGAAAAACCCGACTCTCCCATCGGTGACCAGCTTGGTCGCAAGGTCGAGCGTCTCGGGCATGAGCACCTGACACCATTCCGGCGGCAGCCCTGCCTCGACCAGCATTTCCGCGATCTTGAAGCAGGAAAGCGGCGTGACATCGGCCGGTTTGACGATGACCGGACACCCGGCGGCCACAGCCGGGCCCACCTGATGGATGATCAGGTTGAAGGGGTGGTTGAACGCGCTAACCGCCACCACCGGGCCGATAGGTTCTTTCTGGGTAAAGGCAACTCGACCCTGGCTTGCCGCGTTCAGCCCCATCGGCACCACATACCCGGCGTCCGCACGGAGCGTTTCGACACAACATTGAATCCCGTCCGCACCGCGATCGATCTCAACCAGTGAATCCGGCAACGGCTTACCACCTTCGCTCGCTGCCAACATCGCTAATTCCTCGCGGCGATCGGTGATCATTGAAGCAAACCGGTGCAGTATCTCGATACGCTCGGCAAGTGGGAGCCAGTTATCCCGGGTTCGAAAAAGCGAATCGGCGGTCGTGAGCGCATTTTCGACCTCGCCCTCACCAACCTGATCGACGCTTGCCAGATGTGCGCCGTCCCACGGCGCGGTGACGTCCAACGGCTCGGCCATGCCCACCTTCTCCTATCGGGAAATTTCGGTGTGGTGCCCCCAGAGAGACTCGAACTCTCACTCCGTTGCCGGAACTGGATTTTGAATCCAGCGCGTCTACCAATTCCGCCACAGGGGCTAAACCGCAATTGGCGCCCATCATACAAAGGGATGGGAACCGGTCAACGAAACAAAGCGAAAGCACACGGTCGAAAATTTCTTTAATCTAGGACTATCATGGCCGACGACCCCGAGCAGACAACCACGCCTACCGATAAGGAAGATCCGCTTCGAGCCGCCTTGCGTTTACACCAGGCGGAGCAGCCGGCAGATGCGATACCGCTTTACGAACAGGCAATAGCGAACCATCCCGGGACCGCCCAGCTTCACTGTCTGCTTGGCGTTGCGCTCAAGCAAACCGGTGACCTGACCGCAGGTATTCAGCAACTCGAGAAAGCTGTTGCGCTCGATTCGACACGGCCGGATTTAAACGCGGAACTCGGAATTGCCTATATGCAAGCCGGTGCCGCAGAAAAAGCAGCAGCCGCTTTGGGCGACGCGGTTCCCAAACTAGCTGTCCTCGGTCAAGACGACGCTTTGGTTCTTATCGCTTACGGCGACGCCTGCTTTGCGCTCAACCGCTGGACGGAAGCAGTTACCCATTATCGCGCCGCACTCGCCAAGGCGCCGGACAATCTCGACGTTCAACTCAATGTCGGCGTCGCGCTTCACCATCTCGACCGCAAATCGGAGGCAATAGAAGCCTACGAAGCGGTCCTAGCCACGAAACCGGACCATGCAGCTGCTTTGACCAATCTCGGTGTTGCGTATCAAGAGATGAAACGATTTGATGCGTCGCTAGGCGTGCTCCAACGTGCCGCGGAGCTAAGCCCCAGGGATGCACTGATACTGACCGATCTTGGCACGACACTAGAGCGGTTAGGCCGGCTGGAAGAAGCAATCCAGCACTATACCCAAGCACTCTCCGAAGACCCGACCTACGCCAAGGCCTGGAGTAATCTTGGCAATGCCTATCAAGCGAGCCTCGATCTGACCGCAGCATGGGAAGCACATCAACGCGCGGTCAAACTTGAGCCGGACAACCCGGACCTACATTGGAACCTTGCCATGACGTTGTTGCTCGCAGGGGAATTCGAGCAAGGGTGGGCGGAATATGAATGGCGCCGAAAAAAAGGTAACGACGCCTTCGACCCGGCCGTTCCTGAATGGCAAGGCGAAGCATTAACCCGAAAAACCATTCTGCTCTCCGTCGAACAGGGAGCGGGCGATGCCATCCAATTCGCCCGCTACGCTGCACTGCTGGCCGTCGATAGTGCCCGTGTCCTGGTCCGTGCTCACACATCATTGCAACGGTTGTTCGGGACATTGGATGGTAATGTAAAAATC
>DLVK01000124.1:0-3727 GCA_003444235.1 Rhodospirillaceae bacterium | reverse complement strand
TGAGGGCGGGTGTCTGGCTAAGGCTGAAGGTTCCACATTTCATGGCACGTTCCTGCTCAAGATTTCATTGGGAAGAATGGTAGAACCTTTGGTGCGCCTGTGAAGGCGGCGCGCTTCCGTGCTCGGGTCAACGGCAGCCGTTGTCTTTGGGCCACATCGCGGAATTGTGGCCTTCGGGTATATCGGCGCACGGATCGCCTCTATCGTAGCAGCGGAGCATGGCATATCATGTCAATTTCTCATCCGTGAGTATGGTTGGGGTCTTCAGATGCGTGGCAAGGTGAGCGAGCCTCAACGGCATGCGCATTTCTGCAATGCCGCTTAGCGATGCATGAAGGGTGTCAAATGTGACGGTGCCTTCGCGGAATTATTTGTCGAGCGCTAAATTCCAATGCGATCAGTTGGTTGCCTTGCTCGATCGCTTCCGTCTGCATATTGTCTTAGAGCTGAGTGATCGCGCTAACTTGCTCGGTTTAAAAGGGCATTTTCTCCTTCAATTCGAGCAAATGGATCGGGGGCGGTACACTATTGAGTTCTGCGGCCGTGGCCAATCCCCAACCAACGCCCCGCTGCAACTCCGCAACATCGTCGGCGGAGAGACTTTTAATCGCCCGTTGCTCTTGGCTGGCGTATTTCGATAGATGTTTATGATCAGCTTCGGCGGACGCGGTTTGTCTGCCAGCGATTAAGATCAGCATGGGAAGGATTTTGCGCATCCCGAAACTTCGATAGGTGAATTTCGATTTTCCGGGTGCGAACCGTGCTGTCGCTTGGCGTTACTTGAAGTGGATCGGGCCGACCATGCCCGATTCATAGTGACCGGGAATATTGCAGGCGAATTCGATACCCTCGTCCTTTGCGAACTTCCAGATGATTTCGGTGGACTTGCCGGGCTCTACCAACACGCTGTTCGGGTCGTCGTGCTTCATCGTATGCCCCCCGTCGCCGTGGCTCATCTTCATTCGTTCATGGTTGATGCGGTCCATCTCGATCATGCCATGCTCCAGCATCACGGCCATCTGCTTCTGATGTTCCGCATGCATGGCGACCGTCGCGATGCCGAACTCGTGCAGGAATTCGCCCTTGTTGATGATCTTAAAGCGGATCGTCTCCCCATCCTTCACGGAAAGTTCCTTCGGCTCATAGAGATTGTCTTTCATGACAACTACGATTTCTCGGGTGACCTCTAAGGCAATTCCGGGTGCGCCAAATGAAAATTCGTGATGACCGTGTCCGTGCCCGTCACTGTGGCCATTGTGATGATGCCCTTCGCCTGCAGCGTTGGCGTATTCAGAATACAGGGTCAGCGCAAGTGCTGCCGAGACAACCATCAGTAATGTGATAAATTTTGGCACGCCGAGCGGGGACCTGTTCTGTAGCTTTTCCATCTTCCTAAATGATAAACCTTCTAGCGACCGTAGGGTCAACCATAGAAATTGGTCGTCAGTTGCACGACAATCGAGACATTTAGGAATGAGAGAGACACGACCGCGGGCTGGCAGGCGAATTGTATATTGGTGACACGCAGCAATTCGCCGATCACCCGCTGGGCAACCGTCTTGGGAGGTCTGTCTTCCTTTGTGCAGGAGCATCTAGACTTCGATTTCCTTATAGTGCCGGGTATGGGCGTAAGCGGCCAGGATCACGGCCAGGTTGGTCGAACATTAGACCAAACACAACGCAGAACACCGCGAAACCGACGAACCCGCAAGCCCGTTTGGCGAAAATAAAGGAGGTGTTTTCGATCGCGCCTATGTCAGTCCTGATGTTACGGGCAAATTGTGGTGGAAGTACGACAATACGTGAAAGCAAATTTTTGCGAGCGGTTATTCGGTCGTGAGGGACGCTTGATTTTCCGCATCTCGCAGCAGCGGAATTAGGCCTTCTTCACAAGCCTTGATCTGTAGCGCTAAATATTTTGAGTAAATGCGGCACTGCGCAAGGCTGCCAGCGATAAACCATAGACCGGGCTGACCCGTTCGCTTCCACATGTTCGCGAGTTCGCCGTCATCGGAAAATCCCCAGACCCGTCCGGCCCGCTCTGCAATCGCGTCGCCGAACAGCAATCGCAGAAGATCTTGCTGCCCTTTGTATCCGGTCGCGAGGACGATCAGGTCCACCGCCACGGTGCGTCCATCCTTAAGTTGTGCGCCGTCTGGCGTGAATTTGTCAATTTCATCCCACTGCAGCAGGCCGACTTCGCCCTCGATGATCAATTCCGAACAGCCTACGTTGAGATAGTAGCCTCCCCCGCGCTCCAGATACTTCATCTGGAATCCGGTGTCTTCGACGCCGTCATCCATTTTGAAACCGGCGGCGGCGAGTTTTTCCAATAGCTCGTGGTCGTGTTTTCGGCTTTCCTTAACGATCAGCTGATAGGTGCGCTTCAGCAAGGGAAAAGAAACGGATGTGACAATGAGATCGCAGTCCTGTGTCGGTGGACCCTCCTTATAGAGGCCGTAAACCAGCTGTCCGCTTGGTTCGACGCTGACAATCGTTGTTGGCCGTCGCTGGATCAGGGTCGCATGGGCGCCGTGGCTGTCCAGGTCTTGCGCGACGTCGTGCCCGCTATTGCCGGTGCCGACAATCAATGCGCGTTTCCCCTCCCATGGTATGCCATCGGTATAGTCGGTCGAATGCAAGACCGTGCCCACGAACTGATCGAGGCCTGGCAGGTTGGGCATGTTTTTTATGCCGCTGACACCGACCGCCATGACGACGTGGCGCGGACGCATAATGCGTTCGCTGCCGTCGCCCCTTCGCAGCGTGACCGTCCATCGCGCTTCTGCGTCGTCGTAGCTTCCACCGGCGAATTCGGTATCCGTCCAGACGTTAAGTTCCATTGCGTCCGCATAGAACTCGAACCAATTGGCGAGTTTGTCCTTGGGCACATATGTCGGCCAAGTCTCCGGAAATGGCAGGTAGGACATATGGTTGACGTGCACTTCGTTGTGCAGCGTCAGCGAGTGATAGCGTTTGCGCCAGTTGTCGCCAATTCGCTCATTGCGGTCCACAACAAGTGTATCGATAGTGAGAAGGCCGAGACGGGCGGCGATGTTGAGACCTGCCTGACCTGCACCGACAACTATGACCGCCGGATCGCGTTCAATATAAGCCGACGCTGTGTCGCGTTGGTCGAGCCAGTTCGGCCCGCCGAAATCCCGGGCGTAACTTTCTCCTTTGGGCCGGTTCCAGCCGATCTGCTCTTCGAAGCCCTTCAGTTGCTGCAGGACGGTATGGAACGTCCAGCCAATCGGACATTTTGGGCCAGGGACGAGGCGGAATACGCCTTCACCGCGGCCAAGAGCCGTTTCGAATTGGAAGATCGCCTCCAGGCACTCCTCCCCGGCGCGGGTGACTCGTCGGGGGGGCGTTCGCTCGGCGTCTAATGCGAATCCCGTTGCTCGTGTCGCGATCTGCGCCGCGCACAGGGACGGTGCCAACTCCTGTGCGCCGTTGACCGTCGTCAGATGCCAGGTGAAGGCGAGCACGTCACGCCAGTGAGACCGGTCTTGGAATAGGTCGGCAATTGCACTCGCATCGTTGCATACGAGCGCTTTCGAAAATTTAGCCAGCCATTCACGACAAAGATCTTGAATTTCCGTCGCTTCGGTAGGCAGAGAGGTGGCGGACATCATTGCAGCGAGCGGAACGGCGCTAAATTTCGGAGTATCCCGAGCCGCGGGATTCGATGCCGCGGCCGACCGGGCTATCGATCCAGCCGAAT
>DLVK01000384.1:0-2789 GCA_003444235.1 Rhodospirillaceae bacterium | reverse complement strand
TGCTCTAAACAAGGCTTATGTGTTTTCGATGCAGGCCCACGGCACGCAAAAGCGTGCCTCCGGCGATCCCTATTTTTCCCATCCTGTAGAAGTGGCCGGCATTCTTTCGGAAAAGAAGCTCGATACTGCGTCGATTGTTACCGGTCTGTTGCACGACACGGTCGAGGATACGGTTGCGACGTTGCCCGACATCGAGGGTCGATTTGGTGAGGAAGTCGCTCGGTTGGTGGATGGTGTCACCAAACTCAGTCAGTTGGAATTGCAATCCGGCAGCACCAAACAGGCGGAGAATTTTCGCAAACTCGTGCTTGCTATGTCGGACGATATCCGAGTGCTCGTCGTCAAACTCGCTGATCGTCTGCACAATATGCGGACCCTTGGATTCATTGAGAATATCGATAAACGACGTCGCATCGCGCTCGAAACGATGGAGATTTATGTTCCTCTCGCACAGCGTATTGGAATTCGCGATTGGCAAAACGAACTTGAGGATTTGGCGTTTGGCGAACTAAATCCGGATGCGCGTGAATCAATCGTCAAACGATTGGAATTTTTGCATGAGGAAACCGGAGATGTCGTCGGACGGATCATAGATGCCTTGCGCCGAGATCTTGCGGAATCGGGCATCGAGGCCGATGTGCACGGACGTGAAAAGCGACCTCATTCGATTTGGCGCAAAATGCAGCGCAAGTCAGTCGGCTTCGAACAGCTCTCGGACACCATGGCGTTTCGTATCGTCGTGAATTCCATCGAGGAATGTTACCGTGCTCTTGGCTGCATTCACACCAAATATCCCCTCGTCGCCGGCCGATTCAAGGACTACATCTCGCTGCCGAAACAAAACGGTTATCAGTCTGTCCATACGGACATAATTGGGCCGGAAAATCAGCGCATCGAAATTCAAATTCGCACCACCGAAATGCACGATGTAGCCGAACTCGGCGTTGCCGCCCATTGGCAATATAAGGACGGCGTCAAACGTGCCCGGCGCACCGAGGGGCGGCAGTATCGTTGGTTGCGGGAGTTGCTTGAGATTTTAGAGAATGCCGGAGGTCCGGAAGAATTCCTCGAGCACACGCGCATGGAAATGTTTCCGGACCAATTATTCTGTTTTTCGCCGAAAGGTGACTTGCAGGTACTGCCGAAAGGGGCGACGCCAATCGATTTCGCCTATGCGGTGCATACGGACGTGGGCAATCGGTGTGTTGGGGCCAAGATCAACGGTCGCATGATGCCGCTCAGGACCCAACTTAAAAATGGGGATCAGGTCGAGGTTATGACCTCTGACTCGCAGGTGCCGTCGCCCGGTTGGGCGAGTTTCGTCATGACCGCGAAGGCGAGATCGTGCATTCGCCGGTTCGTGCGTATGCAGCGGATGGACGAATATTGCCGCATGGGACGTGAGATTATCGACAAAGTATTTGAGCAAGAGGGCTACGAGCCCACTGAAAAGGCGCTCCAGAACGCTCTCGGCGAGTTCAACTGCGAGAATATCGATAGTCTTTTTTCGCTTGTCGGACAGGGCGAGATTGCTGGCCATGACGTTTTGCGCACGGTTTATCCCGGCGCCAAAGCTAACAGGACACTGCAGGTCGGCGAGGATAAGGCGGTAGCGCGGGCGGGAGAGTATTCCGTCGAAATAACCGGGCTGACACCGGGTATGGAAATTTGCTTTGCCGATTGCTGCCATCCGTTGCCGGGCGATCGCATCATTGGCATCTCGACGACCGGCAAAGGCATATCGATTCATACGCTCGATTGCGAGGCGCTAGAAAGTTTTGCCGAGATGCCGGAACGTTGGATGGAGACGACCTGGGCAGTCGGTCAAAATAAGGCGTCGTTCGTGGGGCGAATTCGCATAGTGCTTACTAACCAGCCGGGCGCACTGGGCGCACTTTCGACCGTTGTCGGGCGGGATGGGGGTAATATCAGTAATCTTCGGATTATCGATCGTTCTCCCGATTTCTTCGAACTCTTCATCGATATCGAAGTCGACGATTCCCGTCATATGTCCGATATCGTTGCCGCTCTGCGTGCGACCGAGGTAGTGCGCGATGTGGAGCGGGCGGGACGTTGACTTCACTGGCGCCGCGACCATTATCTGATCAAGACTAGGACTCAACGCGATTGTTAAATCGCCGATACGGATTCACTTGTTAAACGATGTTCAAGCGTAGAGAGAAACCAAGCCTGCCGAAAAGAATCGGCAATATTTTGTGGCCGTCTTTAGGTTGGCGCCGTTGGCTTTCCTATTTGCGCCATCGCTTGGGACGGCTACCGGGGACGCCTTACAGCATTGCGGCGGGCTTTGCCTGTGGAGCTGCGGTTTCGTTCACGCCTTTGGTCGGACTGCACTTTTTTTTGGGCGCGGTTTGGGCCTGGCTGATCAGATCTAACTTGATTGCATCTGCCATCGGTACAGCGGTCGGCAATCCGTGGACCTTCCCCTTTATCTGGATTTGGCTGTTCAACCTCGGCCATTGGATGGGCGCCGGAGATCCGGGCACGCGTGCGGAAACGCTCGATTTCGGTGCGTTTTTCTCGAATATGTTCAATGGTGTGTTGATGGGCGATTTAGCCTTTCTGGCCGAACATGTTTGGCCGATTTGGTGGCCGATGATGGTCGGTGCTGTGCCGTCCATGGCAGTCATTTGGTTCGGATTTTATTTGCCGCTAAAATCGCTAATGGAGTCCTACCAAGCGAGTAGACGCCAACGTATGTCCAAGAACGCCCGCAGAAGGCCGAGGAAAAAGGTGGTGAAAGATGCCTGATCGGCTCAGGCTTGGGG
>DLVK01000469.1:0-7481 GCA_003444235.1 Rhodospirillaceae bacterium | reverse complement strand
CGTTACGAGTACCGAAACGGTCCATCAGGACCCCGCCATGAATCGAAAATAGGACTGGGAGAACCGATCGGGCGGCGACTACCAGACCGATTTCACTCGGACTAAGGCCGACAAACACCGCAAAAAGCGGAATCAATATGCCCATCATGTCCCATTGGCCACCGGCAAACAGGCCGATACCGTAGGTCCCGATCAGGGCCCGACGTGGGATTGGAGGACTGGAAGGCTGGGACATTGGGCCAGCTATGGCAGTTTCGAATGGTGGTGACAGGAGGCGAAAAAGGCCGTGTTTCGGGAGTTTATACGCCTTGGTGCTCGATGGCAGAAGCAGATAAGGCTTGCCGCCTCGCAAAATATGGAAAGAATTGGGAAAAATTGATCAGAATGCGCGTTAAATCAGGTCGTGCATCAACTAATGGGAGTTACCGTGCTGTTAGCCTTCAAAAAATGGGCGACGCTGCGCAACAGCCTTTATGTCACAAGCGGTGTGTCTACTGCGCTGTTGGTGATGCTGACGGTGGGTATTTGGCTTGATGCGCGGCGTGCAAGTTTGGAGGCACAACTGCTCATCGACGGTACAGTGATCGAAGATCTGTTTATCGAAGCAGCAGCAGATTGGTCCTGGGAACGCAGCCTCACTCAAGCGGCACTGTTCAACAAAAACCCGATGAGTGAGCATGAGCTCAAGATTATCAAGGAGAACCGAACGTTCGCCGATGCGAGCTTTAAAAATGCGCTGGCATTGTTGAAGTCCTATCGAGCTCAGCCCGCATACAGCCACGTAATCGTTAACGTCGAAGATAAACTCGCCGCTATCAATGTCATGCGTGATTTGCTGGAGGCGGAACTGCT
Source organism: Rhodospirillaceae bacterium (assembly GCA_003444235.1). Lineage (GTDB taxonomy): Bacteria > Pseudomonadota > Alphaproteobacteria > UBA8366 > UBA8366 > UBA8366. The sequence goes on along the minus strand of DLVK01000469.1, from coordinate 6,629 downwards.
AAAGCCTAAAGACCAACGGCTGGCGGAATATCTCAACACGTGGTTCCGCGAAATCAGTAGCCTTATCGATCAGACGACCGAACTGAGATTGAGCGCGCGCTATCGACCGGAAACCGCGCTTCGTCACGTCGAATCCTTACAAGACTTCAAACATCAAATCGCGGTTGCCATGGAGTTTTTTGCCGGGAACAGGCGCTGATCGCAGGTATTCTTTCTTCACGACGACCAATGGACGTGAGCGATATCGGTCTGTTGTCCGAATATCGAGGACGGGCTTCGACCGCTTGGCTCGAAATACGCCATCACACCCAAGATATGGACGTGGCCTCGGCGATTAGTCGTGAAATCAAAAATTTAAACAGCGTAATTTTGCCCCAGCTCGCGTGGACGCGCGATCAAATCATACGAAACGGCTTGGCGGGCGGAACATACAAAACCACGCCCAAGGCCTGGATCGAGCTCGTTGACAAAGTGATCGAGCCAATCTTTTCGCTAATCGATCACGTCAACACGCTCTCCAAACGCGCAAGCGCTGCACGTCACGACCGGGACACGGAACGTATGCTCACCATGAGCCTATTTTTAGGGCTTATCCTGCTACTTGCCGGGGTGACCCTCTACACGGTCGAATGGCGCATCATCCGTCCGATCGGGCGAATCACTCGACGTATGTCGGCGGTGGCAGCAGGCGAAAAGATCGACCGGATTGTTTATCGCGAACGTAGCGACGAAATCGGCGATATGGCCAATGCGGTGCAAGCCTTCAAGGATGCCCAAGAGGAATCCCAGACCCGGTTACGGGATCTGAATGAGGATTTGGAGCGCAAGGTCGCAGAACGGACAGTCGAACTCGAAATCGCTTATCAGCAGGCAGTAGAGGCAAATGCTGCAAAGAGCACGTTTCTTGCCAATATGAGTCATGAACTGCGAACGCCGCTCAACGCAATTATTGGCTATAGCGAAATCCTGCTCGAAGAAGCGGAAGATTTAGGTCAGGAGGAATATATTCCCGACCTCGAGAAAATCCGGACTGCCGGTAAGCATCTGTTATCCCTGATTAACGATATTCTCGATCTATCCAAAATCGAAGCGGGCAAGATGGATGTCTATCTTGAGGACTTCGACATCATGGAAATGATCGAGGATGTATCTTCTACGATCAATCCGCTTGCAGATAAAAACCACAACGAATTGGTGGTGGATTGCGATCCGGAAATCGGCTCGATGCACAGCGATTTGACCAAGATTCGTCAGTCCCTTTTCAATCTGTTGAGCAATGCTTGCAAATTTACCGAAAACGGCCGTGTAACTCTCTCCATTAAGAATTCGGGGTCGGACACTGTTCTGTTCGATGTAATCGATACGGGTATCGGTATGACGCCAGCTCAGGCCGAAGCCGTGTTCGGCGAATTTCAACAAGCGGATTCCTCCACAACACGTGAATATGGCGGCACCGGGCTTGGCCTTGCTATCTCACGTGATTTCTGTCGCCTGCTTGGTGGCGCCTTAACGGTCCAAAGCGAAGTCGGAAAAGGCTCGACCTTCACGATGACGATGCCAGTTCAATCGGTTGACCCGACGACCGAAGAGCCGCCGAAGCAAACCAAATCAGCGGATTTGGAACCCAAATCAGGTCAAGAGGAATACCAAACGATTCTTGTAATCGACGACGACGAAGCGGTCCGCGACTTGTTGCAACGTTTCTTGGTGCGTAACGGCTATAAGGTATTGCTTGCGTCCGATGGCGAGGAAGGTTTGGCCCTGGCACGCGAAGCCAAACCCGACGCGATTACGGTCGATGTGTTGATGCCGAAAGTCGATGGCTGGGCGGTTTTACGGGAATTAAAGGAAGATGCCGAAACAACGGATATTCCGGTTGTCGTGATTTCCATCGTCGATGACCGCAATATGGGGTTTGCACTGGGGGCGGCTGATTACCTTACTAAACCGGTGGACCGAGATAGGCTGCTCGAAGTGTTGGAAAAGCTTTGCCCTGATGAGCAGAGGCGGCGGTTGCTGATTATCGAAGACGAAGTGGAAACACGTGAGATGATCCGTCGTGTCACCGATCGGGCCTCGTGGGAAGCGCTGGAAGCCGCAAATGGTGTTGAAGGTTTGGCTTTATTGGAACATGACACTCCGGACGTAATTCTTTTGGATTTGATGATGCCGCAAATGGACGGTTTTCAGTTCCTCACCAAAATTCGTGAGGTACCCGAATGGAATGACATTCCGGTCGTGGTGGTGACGGCTAAGTCGCTTACCGCAGAGGACAGGGAGTTTCTCAAAGGCCGTGTTAAAAATCTTGTGCAAAAAGGCGAGGAAGACCTGCAAGGATTGTTGAGCGTCCTCGAGGATGCGTTACCCGACGGCGGTAAACCGCCGGGAACTAGCTAAGGCAGACGGAAATGGGGCGCGACAGCACGCAATCCGAAAGTCGTCTCAGTCAGCTCGAAGAAATTTATCGAGAGCTTTTGCCTATCGTGCTGGGCTTTTCTCGGCAAGGTGAGCAGATGCTTGAATTGGCTCTTATGCACAATTTGACGTCTGTGATGCCGGACTTGGAACGTATCTGCAAAGCGATCCGCGATTTGAAAGAGGTCGCCGGCTCGCTTGCCAATCCCGGTCTCGCCGATCGTTTAGTCGCCGAACCTGATTTGTTGAAGGCGCAAAAGACATTGCGCCACGATTTGCGAACCCCAATTAACGCGATCAAAGGATATGGCGAAATCTTACTTGAAGATTTGGCCGAATTCGAAGGGGAGGCAATTCGTTCAAACTTACTGCAGCTTTTGGAAGAGGCGACTGAATTGTCGGCTCGTATCTACAGCATCGTCAATTTGGGTGCTGTCGAGCCTGGTCCGCCGTTAGATGAAGGCCTGGCAAATGATCCGGTCGCGGCCGCCAATGATAAAGTATCGCCTTTGTCCGAAGCAGGGAAAGGGCCGTTTGCCGGGCGGCGTACCTCCGCGCCTGGCAATGTATTGGTGGTCGACGACGTTGAGGATAATCGCGAGATACTGAGCGAACGACTTTTGCGGCAGGGGCATACGGTGACCGTTGCCGAAACCGGTGTGAAGGCGCTCGAACTGTTACGGGGAGGCGGATTCGAGTTAGTTCTGCTGGATGTTTTGATGCCCGGTATGGACGGTTATGAGGTGCTGGCGCGTATTAAAAGCGACCCCGAATTACGTGATATCCCGGTGATTATGGTCTCCGCTTTGGACGAGATGGATAGTGTCATCCGTTGCATCGAGCTTGGTGCCGAAGATTACCTGCCGAAAGCCTTCGATCCGATTTTGCTTCGGGCCCGAGTGAGCGCGAGTTTGGAGAAAAAGAAGTGGCTCGACCGAGAACGCGAACATGTTACCAGATTGGCGGCGGCGATGCGTCAGGTAGAAGATGGCGACTTGTCGGTAAATTTGGATGATTCCGGCGGCGATGTATACGCTGCGGTGTATCGCGGTTTCAACCGAATGACATCGGAACTGCGTGATGAAGCGGAAATTCTCGGCTTAGCACACGATCTCTCTGGTGAAACCGCGCTTGATCCGTTGTTGGATAAGTTCGTTCGTTCCACGGCACATTTGTTAGATGCCGAGGATGCACGGTTTCTCCTTTATGACCGTAATTCCGAAGATCTTTGGACCCGTTTACCCGTTGCGGCGAATGAAAAGGAAATTCGTATTGCCGCTGACGAAGGGCTTGCTGGGGCGGTATTTCGGTCGGGCGAAATATTGAACCTAGCGGATGTTAAGGAGCATCCCGCATATGCGGGGCGCATCGATACGGTGATGGGCGCGGAGACGCGGAGCCTTCTTTCGATGCCTGTCATCACCAAGGCGGGCGAAACGGTCGGCGTAATGCAGGTGGTAAATAAGCGGTCTGCCGATAAATTTACGCCGCAGGACGAAACTCGGCTCTCAGCTTTTTGCGCCCAGATTGCTTTCACTCTCTACAATGCCCAGCTCTTTGAAGAAGTGGTGCAGGTAAAGAATTACAACGAAAACATACTCAAGAGCAGCAGCGCCAGTCTAATCACGCTCGATCTGGACGGCCAAGTTGTTACCGCGAATGAGCGGGCGGAGCGGTTTTTTGGCCCGAGATTGGCGCCACTGAACGAACGTCACGCATTAGATCTATTTACCGGTGAGGGGAGTTGGGTCACGGAGTCCATCAGGCGGGTACAACATCTGCGCCGCCCGGACATAGAGCTGGACACAGCTTTAAAGTTGCCCGACGGTCGTACCGCGACGGTTAATCTGACCGCGGCGCCACTTTTCGATGGATCCGAAAGTATTATCGGCACCATGCTTAGTATCGAGGATGTCAGTGGGACCAAGCGCCTGCGCTCGACCATGAGCCGATATATGAGCAAGGAAGTGGTGGATCAATTGCTTGATGGAGGTGAGGCGGCACTAGGCGGTAAGGCGCATCAGGCGACGATCTTATTTTCCGATATTTCCGGCTTTACCGGTCTAGCCGAAGCGTTGGGTCCGAAGGAGACGGTCTCCATGCTCAACGACTATTTCGCCGAAATGGTAGATGTTCTGTTCGAACATTCGGGCATTCTCGACAAATATATCGGTGACGGCATCATGGCGTTGTTCGGAGTGCCATTCGAAAACCCAACCGATCCCGATCATGCGGTTGCGGCTGCAGTGGAAATGATGGCTAACCTAAGGCGTCTGAACAGGCGCCGTGAACGCACGGGACAATCTCCCATTGGTATACGCATCGGTATCGACACCGGCGATGTGATTGCGGGCAATATCGGTTCTCCCCGACGGATGGAATACACGGTGATAGGAGATTGTGTGAATCTTGCCGCTCGTCTGGAAGAAGCGAATAAGTTCTACGGAACGAGTATTTTGATAGGCGAATACACTTTGAATTCGCTCCAATCACCGATTTTCATGCGCGAAATCGATCTCATCCGCGTTTCGGGCCGGGAAGCACCGGTGGCGATATTCGAACCTCTGGCTTATCACACCAAGCTAACCTTCCCCAGTCTGGACCGCATAATCGTACCCTACCAAAGGGGGCTTGAGGCATATCGGGCGCGTGATTGGGACGCAGGTCTTAAGTTCTTCGATGAGGCTTTGGCGGCGGCACCCGAAGATGGTCCAAGCCGCATTTACCGCGAGCGTTGCCTCGCATATCGCAAAAATCCGCCGCCGGAACATTGGGACGGTGTTTACAAGGCGGGCGAAAACTAGCGCCTAGAGGTGGTTTTCGATTTTTTCCAGAAGGCGCGGTAGATCGATAGGCTTGGTGTCGTAATCGTCGCAGCCCGCATCCATAGCCTTCTTTCGGTCGGTTGCCATGGCGTGGGCCGTGAGCGCGATTACGGGAATATCGCGTGTTGCGCCGTCGGCTTTTATACGCCGGGTTGCTTCCCAGCCATCGATGACCGGGAGGCTCATATCCATCAGAATCACATCGGGAGCATCGGAATTGGCAAGCGCGATGCCTTGCTGTCCATCCTCTGCGACGATGACTTCGTAGCCTTTCCGCGTGAGGCGTCGGGACAGCATATCCCTATTCATTTCATTGTCTTCGACCAATAGAATTTTTGCCATTTCACATCCATTGGGCAGCATGGCCTCACGTTGGAACATATAGGGATGCCATTAGAAAGCAACGCCTTTGGAGTAAGGCGCAGGTGTCACCGATGACAAGACCACTGAAATCAGGCACTCTCCCGCCCGATTGAAAGAACAAGGGAGGACGGGCGCCATGTCGTGGAAGCCTGAAGTCGACGAAATTGAAAAAAGATACGCTTGGGCCGAAGAAATGGGCGGCGAGGAAACGATCTCCAAGCGTCATGAAAAGGGCTATCTGACGGTACGCGAACGTATCGCAGAATGTGTCGACGACGGCAGTTTTCGTGAGGTCGGCAAAATGGCGGGCCGGGGCGAATACAAGGATGGCAAACTAGTAGGGTTTACCCCGGCGCCTTACGTCATGGGGATGGCTAAAATCGATGGTCGGCCCGTTGCCATTGGCGGTGAAGATACGACGCTTAGGGGCGGCACAAATTGGGGTACGACCCGGCGCAAAGGCGGCCAAGGCGGCTTTATCGACGATTTCGCCTACTTTTCCCGTATTCCTCTCATCCGTTTGATTGACGGCTACGGCGGCAGCGCATCGACCGCAAAACGTCTCGGATTTGCCGCGCTTCCGGGCCATAGCGTCGAGAACAATATCAATCCGGTAGAACTTATGGAATCGGTGCCGGTTGTCGGTGCTGTAATGGGTATTGCGGCCGGAGGGCCCGCCGGGCGGGCGGTCTATTCCCATTGGTCGGTAATGGTTAAGGGGCAAAGTCAAATCTTTGCTGCGGGCCCATCTGTCGTAGAGCGCGGCATTGGGCGCACGGTTTCGAAGGAAGAGCTCGGTGGTTACAAGGTTTCCGCCGAAGCCGCCGGTGTGATTCACAATGTGGCGAAAAGCGAGGCGGAATGCTGCCAGCAAATCCGCAAATTTCTGAGCTACTTACCGAGTAATGTTTGGCAATTGCCGCCGGTTGTCGATGTGGGCGATCCACCAGACCGGGTTGAAGAGGAATTGCTTTCGATTGTGCCGCGTGACCGCCGCCAGCCTTACGACATGCGCAAGGTGATTAA
>DLVK01000503.1:0-3312 GCA_003444235.1 Rhodospirillaceae bacterium | reverse complement strand
CGGTGTAGAGGCGGGTGCTTCGCTTGCCGACGTTGCGGCGGCAGCGGATGTTATCTTCCTGTCGCTTCCAGGAGAGCCGCAAATCCGCGACGTGTGTCAGGGAGAGGGCGGCTTGATCGCGTTGGCGCGGTCGGGCCAGCTCATTGTTGACTGCAGCACGGCCCCGGTGCCGATGACGCACGAGATTGCGGCCCAGTTTGAGGCCAAGGGTGTACGGTTCGTCGATGCGCCGGTGACCCGGTCGGCGCAAGCGGCGCGGGACGGCACACTGAGCTTCATGGTCGGCGGGAACGCGTCGGATGTTGAACGGGCGCGGCCATATTTCGACCGGATGGGGCAAGAGGTGAACCACGGTGGCCCGGTCGGCGCTGGACAGTTCATCAAGCTGATGAACAACATGCTCGTGGCGCGGATTACCCATGCGCTCGGCGAAGCGCTCATGGTGGCGCGTGAGTCAGGCCTTGTCGACGGTGAGTCCTTGTTCAAGGCGATGGCGACCGGTTCCGCCGATAGCTTCGTGCTGCAAAATCACGGCATCAAATTCATGGCAAAGGACAACCATCCCACCGAGTCCTTTCGCATAAGCTATATGCTGAAGGACCTGAACTATGCGATTGATCTGGCCGAAGCGTATGGCGTCAACATGGCAGGGGCCTATACGAACCAGGAAGTGCTACAGCGGGCGGATTCGATGGGTTTTGGCGAGAAGTACCATACTGTCATTGTCGAAGCAGTCGAGCGCGGTTTGAAGAAGTAGCCGGCTTAGCGCGCGACGGTCATACGCAAAATCTTGTCGTCGCCGGGCCGGGGGCTGCCCCGCCCGTCGCGGTTGCTGGTCAGCACATAAAGGTGACCGTCGGGCCCGTCGACAGCGTCGCGCAGCCGCCCCAGAACGCCGTCGTATTCATCCCCCGCGAACAATCTTTCGATTGAAAGGACACGACGTCCTTCGATCCGAAGCCGGATCAATGCTTCAGAGCGCAGTGTGGCGACGTAGAGAGCGCCTTTGTGAAAGGTCATGCCGGCAGGCGGCACGGAAGTGTTCGGCCACATCGCGATCGGGTCGACATAGGGGGCGCGACCAGGTGCGCCGACGATACGCGGCCAGCCATAGTTTCGGCCTTCCTCGATGATATTGATCTCATCATGCGCGCCGAACCCCACTTCGCCGGACGGCCCATGCTCGGATTGGTACAACGCACCGGTCTCCGGGTGCCATGCCAGTCCCTGCGGGTTGCGATGGCCATATGACCACACCGGCGAATTTGGGAAAGGGTTGTCCGACGGAATACCGCCGCCCGGATCGATGCGCAGCACCTTTCCGCCAAATGCCTTAAGGTCCTGCGCCATGTGCATTTCGAAGATTTCCCCCGTTGTTGCGTAGAGCATTCCATCCGGGCCGAAAGCGATGCGGCCGCCATTGTGAAACAGGGCGCCGGGAACGCCGCCAAGGACAATCTTGTCGAAGACGCCGTGGGTGCCTCGGTCGACGAGCCGGATGATACGGTTGCGGACGCCACGGACGCCCCGCCAGGTATACATGGCGTAGATATAGGGCTCGGTCGGAAATTTCGGGTGGACGGCCAGACCCATAAGGCCGCCTTCGCCACGGGTGAAGAGGTTCAGAAAGAAATCACCGGCCCCGGAGGCGCCCCGTGTCGTCTCGAAGACGGCGTAGGGCGATTTCTCCAGATGGCCGTTTTGTATCAGGCGGATGCGGCCGGGCCGTTCGCTGACCAATGCGCGGCCGTCCGGCAGGAAGACCAACGACCACGGCGCTTCGAGACCGGTGACCCACGCCTCGACACGGATATCGGGTGGTGTCGGGAGGAAAACGTCAGCCACTGTCTGAGGCTTCGGTCCGACGATCGGCTCGGCGCTGACGGTCGCCGTCATGACAACGAGTAAGATGGCAGCTGCCAACGCCCGTATTGGTCTCCAGTAGCCCATATCGTCCCCTTACCGTTTCTCGAACTGATGCTATTATAGCTCCCATGACTAGCGTAGCAGGAATTGGGGAAGAGTTTCGCGACGATGAACGTCGACGGCTGGGGCTACCGCCTGACGTGGTGAAACGACTGACGCGGATCGATCCGTTCCGGGCCTGGCTTGGTGTACTGGAGACCGTTGGCCTGATCGGACTGTCGATTGCGGCGGCCCTCTATTGGTGGACGCCGTGGGCGGTGATACCGGCCATGATCGTCATCGCCGGTCGCCAGCAGGCATGCTTCGTCCTGGCCCACGATGCCGCGCATTACAGACTGTTCAAATCTCGCGGCTTGAATGATTTCATCGGCCGTTGCCTTGCGGCACCAGTCGGCCTCTCCATGCGCACGTATCGTGTGCTGCATCGTTTGCATCACAATCATCTCTACGAGGAGCGCGATCCGGACATCGCTCTCGTCGGCGGTTATCCGAGAGGTCGTAAATACCTGGCAAAGAAGCTTATTTCCGACCTGTTCGGTCTGAACGCCTGGAAGACCTATGCCTATTTCTTTGGGGCGCCGGCGATCAATGGTGACGCGGAGGCGGTCAATCGGCCGCTCGACGACACGTCACCGGAGCTCAGGCGGGCTGCAAGGCAGGACCGGTGGACCGTCGTTGCGTTTCATGTGGCGGCACCGATCTGTGCCGGTTTTAGCGGTTTTTTGCTGGAGTATATTCTTCTCTGGGTCCTACCGATGGTGACGATCCAGCAACCGCTGCTGCGTTATCGCGCCATTTGCGAGCACGGCGCACCTACCGACAAGGCATCGCCGCTTCTCGCATCTCGTACGAATTTTGCGCCCCGATGGCTGCATTGGTGGATGTTTCCGCACAATGTTAACTACCATATCGAGCATCATCTTTATCCTTCGATCCCGTTCTATAACCTGCCGGAATGTCATCGCGAGATGGCCGCACACGGGGTTTTGGAGCATGCCGAAGTGCGACAGCTCTCAGAGACGCACGCCATGATCGCGATTGATCCGCCGATGGATACGTTTTCATCCGGACCTTGTGCTTGAGGTCGGTTTCCGGCAGTTCGTTCGGCATTTCAACGTAATTTCCGTGAACGTCGAACTTTCAGCCATGATACACGCAGCGCAACCCGTACTCCTCGTTGCGTCCAAAATACATTGATGCCCGGCGGTTTGGGCATTTTTCGTCGCGGATGCCGACCCGACCGTTTGTGTCGCGAAAGGCGATGAGGTTCTCTCCAAGCAGGCGCAGGCGTACTGGATCGCAATCGAATTTTGGTAGTTCCTCCGGGATCATCGCCGGAAACCAGAATCGTCGGAATAGTTCGCCCATCGACGTTCCCGGGCCAAC
>DLVK01000069.1:0-2987 GCA_003444235.1 Rhodospirillaceae bacterium | reverse complement strand
ATGCACGATCTGCGGACAATCGACTTTGCCAGGCTCCTCGCCGATGAGGTCGGTGGATTCCAGCCGCCGCCAAATTACATCTGATTGCTGGTTAAAGCATTGGGTGGTGCTTATAGGGCTGTTTCTTATGGAGCGTGCAATTTCCTGCGGGCTCAACATTCGAGGTTAAGAAGTAATGGACGCGGACATCTAGCCCGCCAAGGTAGCGGCTGATATTGCGCGAAGCTGCATGTTTGGAACCGGGTCAGTTAGCGGAACTATCCATAGGCCTGGCAGATATTTTGGCAAATTTACGAGACCATCTGGAATTAGAACACCGAGCGCAAGCCCCAGAACAATGCGGCGGCTAATATCGCTGTGGCAGGCACCGTGATAACCCATGCGGATGCGATTGTGACGACGTGCTGACGGCGCACCAGTTTGCGCCGCAATGCACGTTCTTCCGGATCCATTTTCTCCCAGAACTTCTTACCCTTTCGGTATTGGCCATGATTGATGTGTGTACGGCGCGAGGTTTGCCACTCTCGGAAAAAACCGACGCCGAAGACCGCTCCAACGGCGATGTGGGTCGAACTCACGGGTAGGCCTAGAGCCGAGGCAATTAGGACGGTAATTGCGGCGGACAGGGCGACGCAGTATGCCCGCATTGGGTTCATCTTCGTGATCTGGTCGCCAACCATTCGAATCAGGCGTGGCCCAAATAGTGCGAGGCCGAGGGAGATCCCGATCGCGCCGATGCACATAACCCATAGTGGAATGGTTACTTTTGTGGCGATGCTACCCGAAGCTGCGGCGGACACAATAGCCGCCAGTGGCCCGACCGCGTTGGCCACATCGTTGGATCCATGGGCGAAGGAGAGGAGCGCTGTTGAGCATATAAGTGGCACGGTGAATAAGGTCCGAATTGACTTGTTGCGGTTCTCCATTCCACTGGCCTTACGCGCTATGTAAGGTTTAAGTACGAGATAGGTAAAGGCGCCGATGGCGATTGCGACTGAAGTTATCATCCAGGGTTCCGGCTTCCAGACCCGCTTCAACCCCTTCAGCATTAAATAGGCGGCAAAGACACCCGCCATTATCCCAACCAATGCAGGGACCCACCGCTTGGCACCTGCTATTTTGTCTTCCCGGTAGACGATGAAATTACTGATAAATGCGAGGAATATAGCCGCAATAATCCCGCCAAGAACCGGGGAAATAACCCAACTCGCAGCGATCTTCGACATCGTCCCCCAGTTGACGATTGCGAAACCTGCCGCGCCGATGCCAGCACCCATAACGCCGCCGACAATCGAATGTGTGGTCGATACGGGTGCCCGTACCATTGTTGCAATATTGATCCACAAAGAAGCTGCGATAAGCGCCGATAGCATGGCCCAGATGAACGTGAGTTCATTGTCAAAGGAGTCGACGGCGATAATGTTCTTGGAAATCGTCTTTACTACATCGCCACCTGCGATCAGGGCACCCGCTGCCTCGAATATCGCTGCTATGGCGAGGGCCGCTGGGAGCGTCAACGCCTTGGAACCTACCGCTGGCCCCATATTGTTTGCGACGTCGTTAGCACCGATGTTCATTGCCATGTAGGCGCCGCAGACGCCGGCAGCGACAATGAAGGCGTTATAGGTTTCGCTCCCGCCAGATGAGACGGCGACGACATAAACGATCACCAGAAAAAGAAGGGAAAATCCGACTTTGGTGAGAAATTGTCCGCTGGTCTGAGACGCGGATTCTAGATAGCGAAGTTTTGAGAGGTCTTTGGTAAGTGTTTCTTTATACACGGCCGGCAAGCTCTTCCTATGCCTAATCAAGATAGTTACTTTAGCGGCACCATGCCTCCGGGCCATAAGGTTGTAATCGAAATTTATTTAGTCTTCTATCCATCTGATTCTTATATAGAAAATGTGTTATCGATTATTGTAAATTCGGGAGCTTCTGGAGAAAATTGGCGAATCGGGGAGTTCTAGCTGCTAACGTCGTTGGCGGTCACAATTGTCTTCTCGCCGTCAATCAAAAGCACTGGGTTCGACAATGCTTGCAAAATGGCGGCAGTCCGGACGGTCTCCAATGCGTGTTTTCCTCATCGCAGTTTGGAAACTCTAAATATGAGGGTTTGATGGCGTTTGGAAATAGGGCCGAAAAGAAAGCGCGTTCGCTGTGTCTCTACTTGAGGCGCTCGCAGGTCGGGAGTAGATTGCGCCGCCTATCTTTTCATCAAGCCTTCGGGGGAGAATTAAACATGTCGGAAGTCGGCGGCGTTTCTGGCGACCGGTTGCGGTCGTTTATCGAGCGGATCGAGCGTCTGGAAGAGGAAAAGGCGACGATCACCGTTGATATCCGCGAGGTTTACGCAGAGGCTAAGGCGACAGGGTTCGATCCAAAAATCATGCGCCAGATTGTGCGTCTGAGGAAGATGGAATCGGACGATCGCCAGGAGCAGGAAGCCCTGCTGGATGTCTATAAGTCAGCGCTCGGCATGGCGCCGCCTACCGAGCCGCAGCCTGTCGACGTTTAGGCGGGCACGACCAGAGCTAGCCCGCGTTCGGGACCAAGCAAAAAGTGTCCGATTGATATCCCTTACGTCAAACAAAGCCGGCAGTCTTTCCGCGCCGTCGAAGTTCACGGCTTGCGGTCGTGCGGGGAGTTGCTCGCCAATCGGTGGCGGCGTGCCGGCAAATTGAATTCGCTCGTGAGACGGTGAATCTTAGCAGTTCTTCCAGCATTATCCCGATCGGCCATCTTGCCATGGTTTGAACTTGTCGAACCTTTTGGCTGCTTCCGGCAGGCCAGGAGAATTGGTCTCAATGCCAATTGCGTTGAAGTTCTCCACACTGTTTGCGTCAAAAACAACAGCGTTGGCCTCGAGAGCCCGCGCAACAGCACCGGCAATTTCGTTAAAACCATCAATGTCCGACTCGATCTTAAACTTGCCGACGGTTGTTGCGAGCGTCAGCTCCATCCATCCGGCATCGCGATCCCTTTTAACC
>DLVK01000545.1:0-7265 GCA_003444235.1 Rhodospirillaceae bacterium | reverse complement strand
ATCAGCGACCGTCCCGGATGCCTGAATGAGCCGATTCCGGGTCAGCCCGAGATCAGAGACCAGCTCGGCAATCCGATCCAAGAGCGTTTCATCGACCCGCAGGCTACCTTTGGCTGGACGAGATGTTGTCGTCCGTACTCCGGAATTTTGAACCCGCACAGGCGGTGGCGGATCCGCCTTAATTTTTTCTTCTATATTGCGATCGGGAAAGCCCGCCACACCCTCGTCGGTTTCTCCAAGTTCCTCAACCAAGCCGACAGGGTCGTCGCTTTTTTCGACTATTGCAGCCTCTAACTGGGCTTCAGGTTCCGTAACCGCTTCGGTTGGTAAATCAGCGAATTTTTGAATTCGGTCGATGAGCGCGCGATCGTCGCCAGCGGGTTCAGTCTCGGTTTGGTGCAATGCCGCCAACAAAGATTTTATGCCGTCCAGTGCTTCAAGGATCAGCGATATCGCACTGGATGTTGCAGCTCGTTTACCATCGCGAATTTGACCTAGGAGGTCTTCAGTTGCGTGCGCCAATGCTTCAAGCCGAGACAACCCTAAAAATCCGGATGTCCCTTTTGCGGTGTGCACGAGACGAAAGATTTCGTCCAAAATCTTCCGATCGTTGGGTGCCCGCTCAAGCTTCACCAAGTTACCGTCGAGCGCCTCCAACGCCTCGTCGGCTTCGGCGAGAAATTCCTGAAGCAGATCATCCATAATGCGTCTCGAAGCGTTTCGGTCTGCGATGGCCAAGAAACGGTATCATAGACGCATATTACCTTAATATCCGGTAAACACTGGAAAATTTATGGAATCGATGCGGTCGGCGAGGTTCGCTCGAATAGGGCACACAAATCTTCATTTACCTGTTCGAAACCGACCTGACGCCCTACTTCTCGTGCCAACTGTTGGGTGAAGAACCCGTGTACCGTCGCCGGCGCCAATTTGGAAACATCGTACCTCGCATCGAGGGTATCCCGGAGAGCCGTATCCAGTCCCGCACGCGTACCGGCCGCTTCAAATCGAAAACCACCCGATGCAAGGATAAGAGTCACCGTGCCACCCCGTGGCAGAGCATCGAATACCAATGCCAACATGTTCAGTAACAACTTTCCCAAGCCTTCGCGTAGTGTTGGGTCTCCAACATCGCCTTCAATCGTAACATTACGCGATTCCGCTATCGCCCGAGCGATATCGAGGACACCATGGATCGTCGACAAGCCCTGCCGCCCCGCTTCTCCGTAGGCCATACGATAGAACTGGAGGCGGGCAGCGGCCTGGTCTGCGCTCATGCCGATCAAATCCATCGCTTCCGCACTTAGGTCTTCATCAAAATCAGCGACCAGCTCGATCCCATTCCGGATTGCTCCGACACCGGCCGCAAGATCGTGACACATGCGCGAAGCCAACAGTTCGGAAACTCGTAATTCACTTGTCACTTATTCCTCCACTCCTGCAGCAAAGAGCATATCCTTTTCTGTCTCCAACGCTACCCTTGATGGCAAAGCAGAAGTAGAATTCCACATCATGGCCGACAAACACACACTGCTGGAAAACCTCGCGGATGGCGTTGCAGGAAATGCCGGCACCGTCGCGGTCGGCCTCAATTGGACGTTGGTCGAAGGTCCTGCCGGGATCGGTCTCGCCCATAGTCCTGCCCGCGGGACGTCGGGCTGCTTCGGCCTTACCGATGCAGGTACGCGCCGCGGCCAACCATTAGCCAAACTGGCAGCAGGCGCCAAATCGGAAAACCCATTTGACCGCGCATTGGCGCAGGCGGCGATAAATGCACATTTTAATCGCCCCAACCTTGAAGGCCGTAACGCTAACGGCATCGAGCTTTTCGCCGAAAGCGACGCATCGACCACGGTAGCGATCGGGCGATTCCCGGGCATCGAAAATCGGCTTACCGGAATTAAAGTGATTGAACGTGACCCGGGCCCAAATGATTTCCCGCTCAGCGCGGCGCCGGACCTGTTGCCAGCAGCCGATCAACTACTCATTACCGCCTCGACGCTCAACGATAGCAGCCTGAAGGAATATCTTGGCCTGGCACCCAATGCCCGCACAATGCTGATCGGCCCTGGCACGCCAATGGCACCCAGCTTATTTGATTTGGGCATAGATATATTGGCCGGCTTCGTAGTCTCCGACACGGCTCGAGCGATCGATATTATCATGCAAGGAGGTGCAGTGCGGGCGCTGCGTGAATGCGGACGCAATGTTTGTCTGATGAATGCCTAAGAGCCGAGAAATGCTTCCGCGGCCTCTAAATCTGAAGGCGTGTTGATATTGAAAAATGGATCGACAGGTATGCAATCATAGGCAACCTCTGCGACCCGGAAACGGCCGGTCCAACGATCCACTTTGCGCAGATTTTCGCTCTCCAAAGCGTGACGCAGCTCATCGGCATGCGCGACCGGCCACAACCCGACGACAGGGTGCAACCGCTCGCCAGACACCGCCAGGGCAACCTCCGCTGATTCCATCTCACGCGCGTCGCTCAGCCGTTTGGCCAAATCCACGGGCAAGAAGGGTGTATCCACCGGCACACTGAGGAGCCACTCGCACGCGGGGTGCATTCTGCGCGCCCAATCCATGCCGGTGAGCAAACCCGCAAGCGGCCCCAATCCATCGGCACAACTGTCCGCTTCCACCGGCAATCCAATGTCATCGAAACGGCTCGGATCACCATTTGCGTTCAACAGTAACGCGCTAACCTGCGGTGCGATCCGGGACACCACCCGCTCCAATAAGGATTGGCCATCAAGGTCGAGTGACGCTTTTTCCGCTCCTGACATACGCCGAGCGCTTCCGCCTGCCAGGACGACTCCGACGACCGGTGCTGTCATGAGTCGAGTTCCAAACCTGGCCTCCAGATCACCGATCGGTTGCGGCCGTTTCGCTTGGCGGCATATAGCGCTTGATCTGCTTGCTCAATGGTCTGCTTGATCGACCTTTCATCCTCGACCATACAAAGCCCAAATGATGATGTGACCGAAAGCCGGTCGCTGCCATTGACCGCGATCTCTTCTCGACCCAAGGCTTCCCGTAGGCGCTCGACAACCTTAAACGCCGTGTCTTCATCTGCATTCGGCAGGCTTAGTAAAAACTCCTCCCCGCCATAACGGTATATGCTGTCATAGGGCCGTAGATGCGACAAATAGGACCCGGCAACGGCACGCAGCACCGCATCACCGGCGGCATGACCATGGGTGTCGTTTACAGCTTTGAAGTGATCGATATCCGCTAGCACGATGCAAAGCGGCGTACCTGTACGAAGTGCACGCTCACGCTCGAGCTCCAGCTCCAACATCATTGTCTGGCGGTTGTGGATACCGGTTAACGGATCGAGCTGCGTTGTAGCTTGTTGGAACGCGTCTCGAATGCGCCGGGCGACAGAGTTGAAAGGATTTACCTTGGTTATAAAGGCTTCGTAATCCTCTGGCGGGATTGGCTTGCCATCGACCGCACGCAATGCCAACAACCGGCCGAATTCATGCATGTCCGTATGCGCGGCACCGAGTTCGCTGAAGACCGGTTGGTCGAGCAAACCATCATTATCATTGAGCGCAAGCCAGCTGCCGAACGGGCCCAAGAATTTGGCCTGGTCGGAAACGATTTCACGGTCCGGTTCGGTTCCACATACGACCGCACGGTGCCATCTTTGGAGCCAATTTTCGTGCTCCTCCAGCGCATTTGCGATCATTCTCAGAACCGCCTGCGACTCTTCGTTGCGTTCGTTAATTCCAGCCATATCCGAAATTTTTTCGTTCATTCGGCAATCGGTATATTTTGCACCAGATAATGCAATTCGCCGGCCAGCCGGCATCCAAAGGGCTTGCAGAAACTTCTAAGAGCGCACATTTTAGCGAAAATGGCTGCTTTTTTTGGATAAATGATTGACTAAAAATGCCTATCGTTTTCCGAAACACTTAAAAAAGCAGTAACTTTTGCTATAAGTGACCTATGCAGCAAATTGCGAAATATCCACGACCGGCACCGCTAATCGACCCTTTCGAGCGCACGATCTCTTATTTGCGCGTGTCGGTCACCGATCGTTGCGACTTTCGCTGTGTCTATTGCATGGCCGAAGACATGACATTTTTGCCCAAGGCCAATGTACTTAGTCTGGAAGAACTCGACCGGCTGTGCAGCACATTCGTAAATCTCGGCGTGAAAAAACTTCGCCTGACCGGTGGAGAACCATTGGTGCGCCGCGACATCATGTGGTTGTTCGATCGGCTCGGGAGGCATCTAAAGTCCGGCCTCCTCGAAGAATTGACGGTCACCACCAACGCAAGCCAATTGGAAAAACATGCGGCCGGATTGGTGCGGGCGGGCGTTCGGCGCGTCAATGTTTCCCTGGACACACTTGATAGAGACAAATTCACCCTCATCACTCGCTGGGGCAAATTCGACCAGGTTATGCGCGGTCTCGATGCCGCCACCGAAGCCGGGCTTAAAATCAAGATCAATTGCGTCGCGTTGAAAGGCGTCAATGACGACGAGGTGCACGATATGGTCGCCTGGTGCGGCGAAAAAGGATTCGATCTCACTTTCATCGAAGTAATGCCCATGGGCGACATCGGGAACGAGAATAGGCTCGACCAATATTGGCCGCTTTCTATGGTACGTGCGGAACTACGGCGGCGTTGGACACTTGAAGAAACTGACTTCAAGACCGGTGGCCCGGCGCGATATTGGAACGTATCGGAGACCGGCAAAAAAATCGGCTTCATCACCCCAATGACGCATAATTTTTGTGAATCCTGTAATCGTGTCCGGCTTACCTGCACCGGCACTCTCTATATGTGTCTTGGCCAGGAGGATGCCGCCGACCTCCGCCATTATTTACGCGAAAGCGATGATCCTGTGCATTTGGAGGCCGCGATCCGCGAAGCCATTACGCGGAAACCGATGGGGCACGACTTCGCCATAGACCGGCGTCACGATACGGCTGCCGTCAACCGTCATATGAGCGTCACCGGCGGCTAAAGCTCGGTCTGTCAGACCGGCACCTTTGGAGACAAAGGCTTTGCACCCTACTCTTAAACTCAGTTGATCGACGGAGGCTGATCCTGATCTTCAGGCGATGGCCGGCCGCTGGTCGGGGCAGCCTGGTGGTGGGTCATGCGCCAGGCGCCATCTTGCTTTACGAAAAGATTGGTAGCGACGAGAAAATTACCCTCGATCTCCTCGAAGCAGACGACAGTCGCGCTTTCGCCCCGCACAACCGCACGAGCAGCGCGACATTCAATCGCGGGCGAATTCTCGTTGCTCAATATCCCAACCCAACTTTCAATCACCGCGTCTCGTCCGAATAAAGGCTCCCACCCCGGATGGATGACACTGACATCATCGACTTTCGCCCATAAGGATTCCATCGCATCGACATCGCGTCCGGCAAAGGCGGCATAGAAGGCGTCGTTGCAAAAAAGGACAGCGTCGCGCTCACTCATTACGGCCTCGACTACCAGGTTATTTTACAATTATGCGATGCGAAAAACTCTTGCCGTCGGTGACGGTGACTTTCTTGAACCCCATCATCTTCAACAAATCGAGGAAAGTGTAGAAATCTTCCATATGCGCATCTTTGAACATTGGGCTTACCCGCGCGACTGCCGTCAAATTCGCCAATAGGCCCCGCATTCGATAGAGCGTGTTGTAACGAACGTCGCTCAAGCCGACGATGATCATTTTTTCCGCATTCGATCCTTTTGCAAATATCGCATAGTCGGGAGGATACGGGTTGTTCTGTATCATTGAATTGGTGACATGGGTGATAAAGCCGATGCGCCGCCGACGGTTCGCTTCAGTCACCGTTGTGGCCCGAGCTGTGTAGGTTTCTTCGGTCACCGGTTTTGGATAGTAGTACTCCTCGTGCCGGTCGGCGGCCTGGCCCGACGGCGACCAAACCCAAAATCCTAGTAGGACAAAAACACTAAAAATTATGCCCCTCCGCATCACCTAATCTCCTTCGGTACTCATTTAGGGTAGTCGCTCGCAGCAAAATTATGCTTGGTTATACTGAACCATTGGCTCGCTCGATATCGGTTTTGGAAAAATAAATGAAAAAAAACAAGATATCCTTTGTTGCCGCTGATATTCCCGAGGCGGCCGAGGCGCTTAGCGCGCTGTCAGGGCGCTACACCCACGTCCCCCCAGAAGAGGCTGACATTATCGTGGCGCTTGGCGGTGATGGCTTCATGCTCCGCACCTTGCATCATTATAAGGCCGAAGATACGGCAATTTTCGGCATGAACCGCGGCTCGGTCGGGTTTCTGATGAACGAGTTCAAAGAAGACGAATTGGAAGAGCGCCTGTCGAGAGCAGAACCGGTGACCGTCTATCCGTTGCTAATGAAAACGGAGTTGGATGACGGATCGATCATAACCTCCCATGCCATCAACGAAGTCGCCCTACTCCGGCAAACTCAGCAGGCCGCAAAAATTCGAGTGTTGGTGGATGGTATCGAACGTATCGCAGAGCTGATTTGCGACGGCGTATTGGTATCTACGCCCGCCGGCAGCACTGCCTACAACCTTTCCGCCCACGGACCAATCGTGCCGGTGGGCGCCAATGTACTCTGTCTAACGCCGATAAGTGCCTTCCGGCCCCGGAGATGGCGCGGGGCAATTTTGCCGTGCCCCGCGAAAATTCGATTCGAAATTCTGGAATCGTCGAAGCGGCCGGTTTGCGCCAGCGCCGATGATTTCGAAGTACGCGATGTGGTTAGCGTCGATATCGAACAGGATGAATCGGTCTCAATGACCCTACTGTTCGATCCCGAACATAATCTCGAAGCCCGGATTTTAAACGAGCAATTCGCTCCCTGACGGTTTTTATTCCGCAGCTGCCGGTAATCTTGTCACGGAAAAATCGGCCACCGCCGATACCAGGCGGTCCAAATCGGCACGCAACGCGTCGAAACCAGGATGACGCTCCAACGTACGTTCATTCATATAGAGAGCACGGTTGATTTCGATTTGAATGGAATGGCGGCCGTGCAATGGGTTCGAATATGCTCGAACTAGCTCGACCCCCTTATAGGGGTCGTTTAGCGCGACCACATAGCCCATATCCTCAAGAGTTTCAGCGATCAGATTGCGAAAAGATCGACTGCATGTGCTGCCATCCCGATCACCGAGAACGAAGTCTGCTCGTGCTCTCCCGTTGCGACGCAATACGCCAGGGCCGCTCGCTGCCGGCATCGAATGACAATTGATATGCCATACCTCACCGAATTGGTTATGCACCTCGTCGATCGTCTCGGCTAA
>DLVK01000012.1:0-2698 GCA_003444235.1 Rhodospirillaceae bacterium | reverse complement strand
TTGCAATGGAGCGTTGATTTGACGAGCCGCAAGCGCCGCGACTGAACCGCTGTCGATCCCGCCGCTGAGATAGCTGCCTAATGGAACATCCGAAATCAAATGGCGTTCGACCGAGCTTTCTAGTTGGTCGCGGTACCGATGCGATGCTTCTTTAGCGCTGAGGCTGCTTGGCTCAGGAAACTCAATCCTCCAATACGTGCCACGACGCACTTGATCCGGCACCCATTCAATAAACTCACCGGGACCAACCTGCTCTACACCGGAGAAAAAGCTATGCTTACCTATTACATTCTGAAAAGTCAGAAATTCCTTTATGGCATCGAAATTTGGTTTCACATCGAGCCATGGCAACATTGCCTTAATTTCCGACGCAAAAATAAGCCGATTGGATTGAGGAGAAATGTAGAGCGGCTTCATGCCGAACCTATCTCGAGCCAAAATAAGACGTCGGTCGACCTTGTCCCAAAATGCAAGGGCAAACATTCCATTCAGCGCCGAAAGACCATCCACACCTTTCTCGCGCAACCAATAAGCCAGAGTTTCGGTATCGCAATTCGTCCGGAGTACCACGCCCCGCCGACGGAGATGCTGAGCCAAAAGCTTGAAATTGTAGATTTCACCATTAAAGGTGAGGATGTAACGACCATCTTCTGTTTCGAAGGGTTGGTGTCCATGGGCCGGATCAAGGATCGCTAGTCGATTGTGTCCAAGGGTAACAGCTTCATCTGCATAAACACCACGACCATCGGGCCCACGATGCGCAATGACCTCCAACGCTGCTTGAACTTGATCCGGGCATTTTGCGCCGGCGACTCCGATTAGACCGCACACAAAAATACTACTGCTTTACAATTCATTTGGATATTTTTTCGAGTTGCCAAGCCCTGACAGGCATATGGTCTGCCGCGCTCCCTTTGCCATCGCTCCATGATGCAGCCGAAAGTTCTCGTAACTGAGTGAAAACGACAGAAAAGCCCAAAAACACCACGCTGAACAGTGCGAGCAATCCAGCCATTAAGATAAAATTTGCCGCAACGCCGCCCGTAACGAAGTTCCACAGTCCCGCAAAGACGAACCCTATCGCTGTCAACATCGTAATGACAGAAACGGCACCGAAATACCGCATCGGCTGGCCGATCGCAAGAAACAACAAATGTGAAGATATAGTCCGCATCATCCGACGGGTAAAAAGATTAGATTTTGGTTGGATCGTACCTTTAGACCTGCGCACTTCCCAGCTCAAAACAGTCGGAATTTCAGCAACTCGATACCCTAACGTCCTCAATTTCAACAAAACTTCAAGATGGAATTCTTTGTCGTATGACGTGATTTTAAGCGGTTGAATTACCGAACGGCGATAAGCTCGTGTCATCCCGGTATGCATGGACACACCCGAATCAAAGAACCACCCGATAAGTCTGTTCCCTCCCTGACTTAAGCAAACCCTTGAAAATGGGACTTCATTAAATCCACCTTCCGCCAGATGCGGCGATGCAATAACGAAGTCCCGATCAGGATAGTCCGCTAGGGCGTCATGCAGCCGTTCAACAATATCCTCTCCCCAAGACAAATCAGCTTCTGTCGTGATGATTATATCGGCGCTCGCAGCGTCGATCCCAGTCTTGAGTGCGCGGCACCGGCCCATATTTGGTTGGTACGACAGAACCTTGATTTTTGGATTACCCAACTCAGAAATGCAGCCTTTCAATTTGTCCAGAGAATCATCGGTCGAACCATCATCGACGAGGATAAATTCCCAGTCAGCAAATCCACGATTAAGACTTTCGATCATTCGGGTAGCAGCTGTAACGATTATGTCCGTTTCGTTGTAAAATGGACTGACGACCGATACGAATCCTCGGCGTTTCCCACTCTTCGACAACGAATCTTTGCGCATCAGCACCAAACCTCGAACTCGCAAGCTTCACACATCGGGTCGAGCAGCCGGACGAAATGCTCAGCCAACAATTAGGTATGCGGTCCACACAAGGTATCGCTAGAGACTACTCAATGTCGAGTGGCGAGATAATTTATCTAGCACGAGGTCGAATGAAAATCCGCCGGAAGATTTAGAAGGAGCGCCTATAAGGGTTTTGTCATTCAGAAGCGGAGAGTGCAATTTTGAACCAATCTGGCAAGCGGCTCAGTTGAATTTGTCTTCCGTATGTCGATTTCCCGGAAGATTAGGTCAGCTGGAAATCTCACAATCGGCGGTTCCGTCGTTTTAGTAGATTGAGAGGATTCCAATCTAATGTGGAGTAAATTTGCCGCGGTGGCACGGTTGCGCGAGCTTGTATCTTCTTCCGTTGACGCCAAATGGCTGGAAGCGCTCGCATGGCTGCAAGGATGCCGCTCAATGTCGCGACGAATTGGCCGCTACACGTCCCTTGTGCAAGCAACACGATCTGTAATCCGGCATGTCCAGGCAGCAGAAGCCAGAATAGCGGGCCTGGCATGTTACGAAAATATGTCCAAATCGCGTTCCGAACCCCGTGAAAGCGCGCAAATGTCGGCGGTCTGCCTCCCGACGCGCCACCAACATGTTGGACTACGGCACGCGAAACCTGAATGGCGCGGCCGCCAGCCAGCCGCCATCGAAACGCCAAATCCACATCTTCCATGTAACAAAAGAAATCTTCACAAAACCCATTCAATGACAGGAAACGTTCGCGCCGATATAACGCAGCTGCGGCGCATG
>DLVK01000173.1:0-5058 GCA_003444235.1 Rhodospirillaceae bacterium | reverse complement strand
GTCCACATCGGCCATTGTCCAGGTGACGACGCCTTTGCCTGCCTTTTGGGCTCCTTCGGTTTTGGTCTCGCTCCCCATCGAAAACTCCTCCACCTAGATATTGCCCTTGAAGAGCTTGGATATATTTGAACTGTAACGGTTTACCTAGTACACCATCGCTTCATTATAGGGCAAGGGCGCAATCGACGATAGCGTCGTGCTCATTGGGTCGACCGCATCGACGAATTTGGGAGGTACCATGCTCAAGACTGCAATCTACGGCCTCGGCAACTGGGGCCAGACACTGATCAATTCGGTCCATGGCAAAAGCGACAAAATCGAAATTGTCGAAATGGTGACACGCGATCCGTCGAAATATAAGGACTATGTGGAAAAGACTGGCATCCCGATTTCAAATGACTATGACGCTGTTTTAAAACGTGACGATATCGAAGCGGTCATTATTGCCACCGGCCATTCAGTCCACGGCGAGCATGTGGAGCAAGCGGCGGCGGCAGGCAAACATGTGTTTTGCGAGAAGCCATTCACCCTTACCAAAGCTAGTGCCGAAGCTGCAGCGGCGGCCTGCGACAAGGCCGGCGTAAAGCTCGCCGTCGCCTTCAATCGACGGTTCCAACCGGCGCTTGTCAAAATTCGCGACATGCTGGAAAGCGGCGAGCTCGGAACCGTACTCCATGTCGAGGCCGCGCATTCCGGACATGCGGGATATGACCAGCGCGAAGGCTGGCGCTCGACCCGTGAGGAAAACCCGGCCGGTGTAATGTGCGGGAAAGGCGTGCATGTACTCGATCTCATGCTGATGGCTGCAGGGCATGCCAAATCATTGGATGCATTTTCCGAAACCCGTATTTTGGACAGCGACCGCGATGACTGCACCGGCCTAAACCTACGCTTCAAAAATGGCGCTACAGGCCACCTCTCCTGCATCGCAGTGACCGCTAATTATTGGCGTTTCCATGTGGCCGGATCAGAGGGCTGGGCAGAGATGAGGGGCGAAACTACGCTCGCCACCTGCAAACTCCGCGAGGAACCGGAAATTACAGAATTCGACTATGTGGATATCGAGACCGCCGAGTTGGAAGGTTTTGCCGACATGGTGCTAAATGGTGCCGAATATCCGGTGCCAATCACGGACGTGATCCACGGAATAGAGATACTCGAAGCCACTGTGTCTTCAGCGGAATCCGGCAAAACGATCTATTTCGAATAAGCGAAACTATTGACGACACCCGACGCAGCCACGTAGAACTCGGGTAATTCTAGGTTCAGCAGGTGAACCGGCATAGTGCGGTGCGCAACACTTTCGCCGCAAAATTCAAGTGGGAGAAAATTCATGGCGGCCAATGTCAAAGCCATAAAATGCGGAAATCTGATCGACGGTAACGGCGGTAAGCCGGTCAAAAACGCTGTCATACTCATTCGCGGCGATCGCATCGCAGCGGTGGGACCAGCGAAAGAAGTCAAGATTCCGAAGAACGCCGAAATCATCAACTGCTCCAAATATTCGGTGATGCCGGGCATGATGGATCTCCATATCCATCTTTGCATGTACAACAATCTGACCTTCAAGAATTACCGCGTCGCCCAATGGGAAGTGACACCGGAACTGCAGCAAATGTACATGCTGTTCCATGCTCAGATGTGCCTGGACCGAGGATTCACCACGCTACGCGATCTTGGCTTCATGGGCTCCTACGGTTTGATGACCGACCAATCCTGCGCGGTACGCGACGCCATCGACGCCGGAATTTTCGCCGGCCCGCGTCTTATAAGTGCTGCCTTTACTGTTGGCACCGGTTCGCATCTTGATTTGATCAATCCCCGGTCCGCGCGTCGCGACCCCTTGGCGACCGCCGACGGCCCCGACGAGATGCGTAAGCTCGCTCGCCGTAACCTGCTGTCGGGTGTCGACTGGCTCAAGACCTGCGCATCCGGCGGCGGCGGCACCGACAAGGAAGAGCCCGATATCCGCAATCACACACCCGAAGAATTGCGGGTGACCTGCGAAGAAGCACATATGCAGCATAAGCATTGCGCGATCCATTGCTTCACGCCTGAAGCCCAGTTGATTGCCATTGAGGCCGGTGCAGATACGCTGGAGCATATGGTCTTCAACTCGGAAGAGGCGATAGACAAGATCGTCGAGACGCAAATTCCGATTACACCGACCCTGTCGCATCGTACCGATCACGCGATCGATATTCGTCGCGAAATCGGTACTCCTCAATTTACCCTCGACAAAATGAAGCAAATTCAACCGGACTGCTTCGATACCTTCCAGAAGCTCTATAAAGCCGGCGCCAACATCGCCATGGGCACCGATATGGGCTTCGAGCCGGATATGGGCAGCAATGGTGGAGAACTTGTCACCTATTGCGAGCTCGGCATGAAGCCGATGGATGCCATCGTGACCGCAACTCGCAATGCCGCTCGCGCGCTCCATATGGAAGATGAAATCGGCACGCTGGAGAAAGGCAAAATCGCGGACGTGGTTGTCGTCGACGGCGACCCGAGCAAAAACATCAAGGCGCTAGAGCCCCGCAAGAATATCAAAATGGTGTTGAAGGAAGGCTATGTCTATGTGGACCGCCGTCCGGGCCAGGACGTACGCGTAATCCAGGACGAGTATTGCTCCTGGCGCAAAATCGACGCCTAACGATATCGCATTGGTTTCTAGAGCCGGTGGAAAACCGGCTCAGGCATTCACAAGCCCTGCCGGTTATTCCGGCAGGGCTTCTTTATTGATTACCAGTTCAGGGTCGTAATTTCCCTCAAGCGCATCCAACACCGACCGGGCACAGGCTTCGGCCATTCGCTGTGCGCACTCTTCGGTAAATGCACCGCAATGGGGGCTGACGACAATATTGTCCAGCGCCAGCAAAGGATTATCGGACTGGGGCGGTTCTGGCTCGAACACATCCAACGCCGCTCCCCTGATCCAGCCCTCCGTGAGCGCGGTATAAAGTGCCGCCTCGTCGACAATGCCGCCACGCGAAACGTTCAACAGGTGAGCGCTCGTTTTCATCGCCTTCAATTCGTCGGTTGAAATCAAATTGGTCGTCTCCGGCGTCTTCGGCACGTGAATGCAAACATAATCCGCTTCCGGCAGCGCAGCCCTGAAATCGGGCGCGAACCCATAGCCCTCGCCTTCCACCTGCTCAGCGCTGACGAAAGGATCGGCAATCATCACCTTCATCCCGAATGCAGCCGCCCTCATGGCCGTGGCTCGACCGCTACGCCCAAAGCCCGCCAACAGAGCTGTTTTGCCGGAAAGCTCAGTGCTGTCGAACCCATCGCGGATGGCGAAATTATCGTTTCGTGTCGCGCGATCGTAGGTCACCACTTGTTTCGCCAACGCCAGCATTAGGGCCAATGTGTGTTCCGCAACTGCAGTCGAGTTAACGTCTCCGGTAATGGTGAGTGGTACGCCGTGATCCGTAAGCGCGTCCACATCGACCGCTTCGTAACCGACCCCATGACGGGCGACGATCTTGAGATCTGGCGCCGCCGCGCATACCTCGCGGGTAATCTTGGTCATGCGGACGATGATGGCATCCGTGTCCGGAAGCTCGTCGAAAATCTCTGGCACGTGTTCGGCCATCTCCTTGATTTCGAGCCCACCGGCCTTGCGGAGCATATCCACGCCGCCGTCGTGGATTTTCCCCAAAATCAGAACCTTGTTTGCCATCGATTAAGGCCCCTAGTCGAACTTGCCGCGCAATGCTTCCGAACCCCGCGCCAGCAACGCTAGGTCGGATCCTACGGCGACAAAACTCATCCCCGCTTCGATGAACATTTTGGCGTCTTTTTCTATGCCCGTGAGAATACCGGTCGGCTTGCCGACCTTTTGGACCTTCTCGTGCCCTTCGAGGATCGCCGCCGAAACATCCGGATGGCCGAGTTGGCCGGGAAAGCCCATGTCACAGGAAAGATCGGCCGGACCGAAAAATACGCCATCCACACCATCGACCGCTGCGATGGCTTCCACATTGCCGAGCGCCTTGCGAGTTTCGATCTGTACCAGGACGCAAAGCTCTTCTTCGATCTTGTCCAGATAGTCGGTCACCCGCCCGAACCGGTTGCCGCGATGGTTATAGGAAACGCCGCGAATACCCGTCGGCGGATAGCGCGTCGAGGATACCGCCCGCTCCGCCTCTTCGGCGGTCTGTATCATCGGAAACAGCAAACTAAACACGCCTTGATCCAAAATACGTTTCACCCAAACCGGATCGTTCCAAGGCGGCCGAACGATGGGCGTCGCCGTTCCGCCCTCTAGAGCCTGAAGTTGACCCGCCAGCAGCGGAACCTCGTTCGGATAATGCTCCATATCGATCAAGATCCATTCGAACCCGGAATCTTTTAGAATCTCCATCGACAAATGATTGGCGAGACCGGTCCAGAGACCAATCTGCTTTTGCTTTTTCTGGATCGCGCGCTTGAAACGATTTTTTTCGATTTCCACCCCAGTGCCCTCTTGCGGTATTTCTGAAACTCCGGTTTATCAAGCACACCGTGGCATGATTGACCAGTGCCACAAAGTGCCGCAACGGCATATCGGGGGAGATCCGCATGAGCCGCACCGCACTAGTTACCGGCGCCAGCAAAGGTATCGGACTTGCCATTGCCAAGCATCTAGCCGCTGCCGGCACGACCGTGATCGGCATTGCCCGCAGCGATCCCGACGAAGAGTTCCCCGGTCCCTATTTCAAGGTCGATTTGGAAGATGACGCGACTGTGGTGGATTCACTTGCGGAGATCGTTGCCAAACATCCGGTCGATATACTGGTCAATAATGCGGGGTATTCACTTCCGGCGACGGCAGAAGGCACCACTCTGCCCGACTTCGACAAACAAATCAGCGTCAACCTGCGCGGCGCTCTCATTTGCAGCCAAGCGGTTATACCTGGCATGAAAGATCGAAAGTTCGGCCGCATCGTCCATATGGCGTCGCGCGCCATGATGGGTAAGGAAGAACGCACCTCCTATGGTGCCGCCAAGGCAGGTCTCGTCGGTTTCAGCCGAATCTGGGCGCTGGAACTGGGTCCATTCGGAATTACC
>DLVK01000259.1:1353-3600 GCA_003444235.1 Rhodospirillaceae bacterium | reverse complement strand
GAACCCTGGCGATGATCGAGGAAAAAGGTCACGCAGCGCTCGATGGAGACACCCATGTCAGCCCCGGGTCCGGTGAAGCGGCTTTACGGGCAGCCGGTGCAGTGTGTGCAGCGGTCGATGCGGTAATCGAAGGAGACGCCAAGAACGCTTTCTGCGCTGTGCGTCCACCGGGCCACCACGCGGAGCCGGCTATCGCCATGGGATTCTGCCTTTTCAACAATGTTGCTGTCGGAGCAGAGCAAGCCCGCGTCGAACACGGGTTGAAACGCGCTGCTGCGATTGACTTCGACGTTCATCACGGTAACGGAACGCAAGCGATGTTCTGGAACGAGGCGGATTTGTTCTACGGATCAACCCATCAGTTCCCGCTATATCCCGGGACCGGCAAGGAGTCCGACATCGGTGTAGATGGAAATATCGTCAACGCACCTCTGCCGCCCTATGCCGGCTCCGAAGAATTCCACACCGCAATGGAGACCACCATATTGCCGGCGCTCAGAGCTTTCGCACCCGAGATCCTATTTATTTCAGCTGGGTTCGACGCTCACGCGGATGATCCCTTGGCGATGCTAAACCTAACTGAGGACGATTTCCGGTGGGCCACAACCGAGCTTTGCAAGGTCGCCGACGAATTTTGCGGTGGACGCGTCGTCTCGACGCTCGAGGGCGGTTATAATTTGGAAGCGCTCGCTCGTAGCACCGCGGCGCATTTGGAAGCGTTAATGGAGGCCTAAGGAAAGCCGCGGATTGCACCGGCCCGACACTGCGACTAAACTCGCGCCGCTTCGGCCATGCAAGACTCTGGGGGAGGAAGCACGCATGAGCAAGAAATCAGCCGATATCGCCAAGATGAGTTTCGAGGATGCCTTGGAAGAGCTCGAAACGATAGTACGCGACCTCGAATCGGGTAGTCGCAAGCTGGACGATGCAATCGACGCCTACGAAAGAGGCGCGGCATTGAAAAAACATTGCGAAGAAAAATTGCGCGCGGCGCAAACGCGGATAGACAAAATCTCGCTCGGCCCTGATGGCACGCCCGAAACCGAACCCGCTGAAATCGAATAGCCGCCATGACCGATCTTAAAGCCGCATTGGCAGAGACCGCCGACAAGGTCGAAGCCGTTCTCGACGACGTACTCTCACCGGCAGGCGCACCGGAAACACGCATCTACGATGCCATGCGCTACACCTCCCTCGGAGGCGGCAAACGTCTGCGCCCTTTTTTAGTCGCGCAAAGCTCAGTCCTTTTTGACGTCGAGGAAATGAACGCGCTGCGCACCGGCGCGGCACTCGAACTAATTCACTGCTATTCGCTGGTTCATGATGACCTCCCGGCTATGGACGATGACGACCTCCGACGCGGCAAGCCGACGGTCCACAAGGCCTACGATGAAGCCACCGCCGTGCTGGTAGGCGATGCCCTGCTGACGCTGGCTTTCGAGGTCGTGGCTCAACCGGAAACCCATACAGATGCAGAGATTCGTGTCGAATTGATCGATATGCTGGCGCGCGCATCAGGTGTGCGCGGAATGGTCGGCGGGCAAATGATCGACCTGGAAGCCGAGAAAAAGGAACTCGACCTCGCGGAAATCACCCAATTGCAACAACTCAAAACCGGCGCCTTGATCGGCTTCGGCTGCGAGGCAGGCGCGATCTTGGGCCGCGCGGACAAGGGTCAACGAACAGCGCTGATTGATTACGCCAGCGATCTCGGTCTTGCGTTTCAGATTGCGGATGATCTGCTCGATGTGGAAGGCAGCGTCGAAGAAACCGGCAAAGCGGTCGGCAAGGACGAAGATGCGGGTAAGGAAACATTCGTTTCGATCCTTGGCGTCGACGGCGCACGGGACGAAGCGAAACGAATCGCCGAGCGCGCCGTTTCCCATCTCGACTGTTTTGACGCAAAAGCCGACCTACTCCGCGCGACAGCGGAATTTGTCGTCGTCCGGCGCAACTGACTCTCCCTGACCGTTAAGCAGCCATGGCGAAGAAAGAGCGCGCAGACAAGCTTTTGGCCGCGCGCGGTCTCGCCGACAGCCGCAGCAAGGCCCAAGCGCTCATCATGGCTGGCACCGTTTTTTCCGGTGAAACGCGCATCGACAAAGCAGGCGCATTGCTCGCCGAGGACACCCCCCTTCGCGTCAAAGGCAAGGACCACCCCTATGTTTCACGGGGTGGCATCAAGCTGGCCCATGGACTAGCCCACTTCGGGCTGTCGCCGGACGGCTGTACCTGCCTCGATCTCGG
>DLVK01000259.1:0-1037 GCA_003444235.1 Rhodospirillaceae bacterium | reverse complement strand
GATCTCGGCTCGTCTACGGGCGGTTTCGTCGACGTTCTCCTGCAAAACGGGGCGGAAAAGGTCTATGCGGTCGATGTGGGAAAGGGACAGCTGGATTGGTCGCTTCGAGAAGACCCGAGAGTCGAAGTGTGCGAAGGGGTGAACGCTCGCTATCTCGAGACCACACATGTGTCCGACCCGGTCGGTTTCATCACCTGCGATGTCAGTTTTATCGGATTGGAAAAAGTGATTCCCGCAGCACTCGCATGCGCAGCCGCAGAGTGCACCCTAGTCGCCCTCATCAAACCGCAATTCCAGGCCGGCAGGGCCGAGGTCGGAAAAGGTGGCGTGGTTCGGGAGGTGTCCGTCCATAAACGGGTTTGCCAAGAAATCGAGGAATGGCTCGGAGGAACCGTTGGCTGGCAAGTGCTCGGGATTGAGGAAAGTCCGATCACCGGCCCCAAAGGTAATAGGGAATTCCTAATTGCCGCCAAGCAACGTCCTTAGTTTCATTTAGCGTTTCAGCCGAAAGGCCGGTAGTTGCAGTCGGCCAACTGGGGGCGCCAGAGTATTCAGATCACGCAATATGGGTCCCGCAGCTCGGCGCCAGTTGGCTATCGGCCCAACCCGCCAAGCCGCCAGTAACAAACCCGCATCGATATCCCCAGACAAAAATTCGGCAATCAACTCAAAGCGCGATTTTTCTGCCGGCATCGGCACCAAACGTAACTTTTCTGTGTCCGGAACGCCCAACAGTTTTGCAAGTTCCGCCGTCGCCACTTTCAACCCGCCCAACCGGTCCACCAGTTTGCCGGCTAAAGCCTGTTTGCCGGTCCAGATCCGACCGCGCGCGAGTTTATCCATCGCGTCGGTCGAGACCCTCCTCGCCTTCGCCGCCTTGGCGGTGAAATCCTCATAAATTTGATCAAGGAGCCGATCAACCCTTGCCTTCGCCCCCTCGGGATAGCCTCGGTTCATGCTCCACATGGTCGCATGCTTACCCACATGGACTTCATCCCATCGCACGCCGAGCTTCTCCCAGAAACCCTGCAAATTCA
>DLVK01000134.1:0-4265 GCA_003444235.1 Rhodospirillaceae bacterium | reverse complement strand
GAGTGATTTTCTATATCGCGACGTTCGTTGCCGTTCTTTATGCCCTGCATAGCGACGATGTGGTCGAGCAGACCGCAGCGCTTGCCTATGCGGGCGCGGCCATTGGAGCGGCTTTTGCCGGCGATCTGATCACGCTTTTCGTTTATTGGGAGCTGACCGCGCTGACGTCGGTCTTCATTATCTGGGCTGGCGGCGGGGAGCGCGCCCACGGCGCTGGTATGCGTTATCTGATCGTTCAGATTTTGTCGGGTGTGCTGTTGGCGGCGGGCGCCGTTTTGCAAGCGCAAGCGACGGGGTCGCTTGCTTTCAATTTCATCGGACTGGACGGACCGGGCGGCATACTCATCTTCTTCGCATTCGGTATCAAATGTGCATTCCCGCTAATGCATAACTGGCTTCAGGATGCTTATCCCGAAGCGTCACCAACAGGCACGGTTTTCCTTTCGGCATTTACTACCAAGCTTGCCGTTTACGCGTTGGCACGCGGCTATCCGGGAACCGAATTGCTTGTATGGATCGGCGCAGCGATGACAGCATTCCCGATTTTCTACGCGGTTATCGAAAACGATCTACGGCGTGTGTTGGCGTATTCGCTCAACAATCAGCTTGGCTTTATGGTCGCCGGCGTCGGGATCGGCACGCAGCTAGCGATAAACGGGGCGGTAAGCCACGCCTTTGCCCATATTCTCTATAAAGCGCTTTTGTTTATGGCGATGGGCGCTGTGTTGTACCGCGCCGGAACGGCGAAGGGTTCCGAGCTTGGCGGTTTGTACAAGACGATGCCATGGACCACTGGCTTCTGTATTGTCGGGTCCGCAGCGATATCCGGCTTCCCGTTATTCTCTGGCTTCGTCACGAAATCGATGATTTTAACCGCCGCTGCCGAACAGGATTTCCTGATTCCGTTTTTGGTGTTGCTGTTTGCATCGGCCGGCGTGTTCCATCATTCGGGCATCAAGATACCGTTCTTCGCCTTTTTCGCACACGATTCAGGCAAGCGGCCGGAAGAGGCGCCGTGGAACATGCTGTTGGCAATGGGAATCGCGGCGGCACTCTGTTTCGGCATCGGTGTTTATCCCCAGGCGCTCTACGCGATCCTGCCACATCCGGTCGATTACGTGCCTTACACGACAACTCATGTGGTGACGATGCTGCAACTGCTTATGTTCTCCGCATTGGCGTTTGCCGTGCTACAGCGCACCGGACTTTATCCGCCCGAACTTCGTTCGACGGTCTTGGACTTTGACTGGTTATATCGACGCGGTGGGGCAAGGTTGGTAGCCACAATCGTGCAAGGCTGCAGTACGACAGGCGCCGCTATTCGCGGAACATTGCTAGTCGGGGTCGGTAAGGTGATGGATGCGGCACAGCGGCATCATGGGCCCGGTAGCGTGATGGCGCGGGCTACCAATGCCGGCACGATGGTAGTTTGGGTCGTGCTTATTCTGGCGCTGTTTCTGATACTGCAGTTTGTCTAAGGGACAACTCGATCCCGATTATTGATATCGGATGATCTTGTGCTTGCCAGCTTGTCGCATGGTGTAGGCCGCAAGTTGCTCTTTAGTCGGTTCGGGGAAGGTCAAGGTCACGGTCGTGCCTTTTCCAAGCTCACTTTCGATATCGATGGTGCCGTCATGAAGTTCGACCAAGGATTTTACAATCGGTAGACCTAGGCCGGTTCCGCCCTCGGATGCAGTTTCCACCGCATTTCTTTGCGTAAACGGGGCGAGAACGAAATTTACGTCGGAGGGGTCAATGCCAACACCGGTATCGCTAATGGCTAAAATACAGTTGGCATTTCCATCGTGTCCCGCATGGATAGTCACTTGGCCACCTCGTGAGGTGAATTTGTGAGCGTTCGAAAGGAGGTTCAGCAGCATTTGTCGCGCTGAGCGCTCGTCGGCGAAATAAAGTGGTAGATCATCATCAATCTTGAGCACCAGCTCGATGCCTTTTTCTTCGAATTGCCCCCCAATGACATGTACAGCTACATCGATGAGATGGCGCATGTCGATAAGTTCGGGATTAATCTCATATTTGCCCGCCTCGATCTTCGATAGGTCGAGAATGTCGTTAATTAAATCGAGCAGATGTTTACCAGCGGCGACGATATCGTTGTTGTACTCGACGTATTTGTCGTTGCCGATGGGGCCGAACATTTCACTTTTCTGGACCTCGGCAAATCCAATGATGGCATTGAGAGGCGTACGAAGTTCATGACTCATACGTGCAAGAAATTCCGACTTCAGGCGGCTCGCGTCTTCGGCCTGTTCCAATGCATAGCGAAGTTCACGCTCCGCGTTTATACGCTCGGAGATGTCGACCATAATCGTTTGAATCGCCGGCCGGCCGTTCCAATTGACGACCTTTGCCATGGCCTGCAGCCAAATTGGGCGGCCGTCCTGTCGTCGACCCTCGAATTGGTAGAGGGGAGGTGCTTCTTCATTCGAGCGGCGCCGTCGACCGAACTCCAGAATGCGCGATCTTTCGTGGGGCATCGCCAGATTGACCATCGCACCCAATCGGGTGATGTCTTGTGCCGTGTCGTACCCGAATATGTCGGCTAAAGCTTGATTTGCGAAAGCGATATTGTTTCCGGTACTGATGCAAATTCCCTGCAGCGATCCTTCGACCAGGTTACGGTAATTTTCCTCGCTGTCGCGCAGTGCGATTTCGGTAGATTTCTGTTGGGTAACGTCGAATCGAATACCCACAACGCCGCCATCCCAGGTGAGTCGCTCCAGACAATGTATCCATTTGCCGTCTCGCCGCTGCCACACCATGCTCCCATCGCCACTCCAGAAGCTTGCCAAACGATCCTCGATCCATTCTTTCTCGTTGCCGATGGCTTCGGGGATTTGGCCGGTTTCCGCGGCGGTATTGACGATCTCTTCGATCGACATGCCTGGCTTGAGGCCGCCCGGCACCCATTTTAAATGATCGTAGCCTTGCTCGTTTGCGAGAACGACTTTGCCGTCGCGGTCGAAAATCAGAAATGCTGCGGGCAAGCTTTCGATCGCGTCTGTGAGACGTTTTTCGGCTGCCAGTGTTCGAGCCTCAGCCTGTTTCTGATCGGTAATGTCGACGCGAACGGCCACCGTTCCACCGGTCGATGTTTTTTGTTTGTAAGAGAGCTCCCAGCGACCGTCGGGTTTTTCCATTTCGGAAGGCGCGCTGGGATTTCGGAAATTCGCGAGCCGCTCGCGAATGTAGGTTTGTTTTCGACCCGGCGAAAGCATCGACAAGCCTTGGTCCGCCGTGTCGCTTAGAATCTCCTTGAACTCGGTACCCGGTACATACAAATGTTTTTGTTGCGGGCGAAGTTCCTTCATTTTCTGATTTGCGAGAACTATTTTTTCGTCTTGATCGAACAAAACGAATCCCACGGGAAGACTTTCGATCGCATCTTGCAGAATTTGCCACGCTTGGTTAGCGCGCTCTTCAGCCGATTTCTGTTGCGTGATGTCGACCCGCAGCGCAACCGTTCTGCCGGTGGGGGTTTTTTGTTCAGAGGTCAGTTCCCAACGGCCGTCCAGTCGTTCGTTCTCCAAGGGTTGTCCGGGATTTCGGAAACGCGCCATTCGTTCGCGAACATATGCGCGCTTGCGTCCGATTGATTTTGCCACTGCTTGCTTGTTGGCACTGCTTTTGATGATTTCTTCGTATTTGACACCGCGCCGCAAAAGATCGCTGTTCCACGGGCGCATTTGCCGCAACATTTGGTTGGCAATCACGAGACGTTCGTCGGAATCGTACAAGGCAAAGCCGACCGGCAAGCTCTCGATCGCTTCGCGCAGCATCTGTTCGGCTTCGGCGGCGCGCTGCTGCGCCGATTTGACATCCGTGATGTCGACACGGATCAAAACGCGACCATCCTCGGAGGTTTTCACCACGTGCGACTGGGTCCAGGTTCCGTCGGCACGGAGGTTTTCGCGCGGAGGTGTGGGGTTACGGAAGATATCTAGCATTTTCGCAACATGCTCGTCGCGTTGGCGTTTGGTAAGCTTTTTGGCTCGCCGCTTATCGAGTTCTCCGGACGCCATGGTATCGCGATACATGTCTTCGACAGTGCGACCAATTTGACTATAAAAATCCGGTTGCCAATAACGAATTTCCGCCATTTTGCTGTTGGCGAGAACCAATTTTTCTTCGTTGTCGAACAGGGCAAATCCGATTGGTAGGCTTTCGATCGCGTCCACCAGCCGGCGTTCCGCCTCGGCGGTACGTTGCTCGGCTTCCGCGGTACGTTCTTGGGCTTGCTTAAG
>DLVK01000194.1:0-4628 GCA_003444235.1 Rhodospirillaceae bacterium | reverse complement strand
GTTCGATCTCCTTGATGACGACTTCATCGTCCTCGAGATCGGTGTCCTCTTGGATCACAACCGTATCTGCACCTTCGGGCACAGGCGCACCGGTAAAAATACGAACCGCTTCACCCGCCCCTATGATTGCCTCATAAGCATCTCCCGCAGGTGCGTAACCGACCAATTTCAGCCTTGCGGGCACTTCGCGTACGTCTTCCGCTCTGACGGCGTAGCCATCCATAGCCGATACCGCTGACGGGGGCTGGGTTCGTCTGGCCGTTAAATCCTCCGCCAGCACTCGTCCAAGAGCTTCGGAAACACCTACCTCTACCGTTGGCAACAGCTGCATAGCGGCAACGATACGCGCTCGAGCATCGGCAACTGACAGCATCATTCCGCCTCGTAATCGCCGGAGCGGCCGCCGGATTTCTTGACGAGGCGAATATCGGAAATGCGCATCGCCCTGTCCGCAGCCTTGCACATGTCATAAATGGTAAGCGCCGCGACGCTGACTGCCGTCAAAGCTTCCATTTCGACGCCTGTTTTGCCCTTCAGCGTGCAACTCGCAGTGATATCCACCCGGTTGCGGTCACGAACAATCGCGAATTCGACATCGATCCCGGTCAATGCCAGCGGATGACACAGGGGAATGAGATCATGGGTTTTTTTGGCCGCCATAATGCCCGCAAGCCTAGCGACGCCGAAAACGTCGCCCTTTTCGACACCGCCTTCGGCGATCAGATCCAAGGTTTCCGGAGTCATATGGATTGACGCAGCCGCAGTTGCGGTACGGTCCGTAATCGATTTGTCCGTGACATCCACCATGGTCGCATCGCCTTTAGCATTGATATGGGTGAGGTCAGCCATATCGAGCTAGGCCACTGCAGCGGTTTCGATGGTGAGCAGGTCTTGTGTGGCCGTTTTCACGTCGTTTTGGCGCATCAATGATTCACCGATCAGAAAACAATTGGCGCCGGCAGTCGCCATGCGCGCCAAATCAGCGGGCGTGAAAAGACCACTTTCGCTTACCAAGAGACGATCGTCGGCTATTCCTGCCGCGAGCTGCTCGGTGGTAGATATATCGACCTCGAGTGTCTTCAAATTACGATTATTTATGCCGATCAAGGGTGAGGTGAGGGCAAGCGCACGCTCAAGTTCGGGCCCGTTATGGACCTCCACCAACACGGACATTCCCAGATCATGGGCGAGTGCCTCCAATTCGACCGCTTTCCCGTCTTCCAATGCCGCCATAATCAACAGGATACAATCCGCTCCAAGCGCCCGGGACTCGTAGATTTGATAAGGATCAAGCATGAAATCCTTGCGCAACACCGGAAGGGCAACCGCACGACGCGCTTCAACCAAAAAATCATCCGAGCCTTGAAAAAATTGCTCGTCGGTCAGCACCGAAAGGCACGCGGCGCCACCCGCTTCGTACGCGATTGCGATTTCACGGGGTACAAAATCTTGACGAATCAAACCTTTGCTCGGTGAGGCTTTTTTGATTTCGGCGATCAGTCCATAACCACCCGCGGCTCGCTTGGCCTTTAGCGCGGCTACAAAGTCGCGTACCGGCAAGGCATCCGCCGACCGCGCTTTGATATCAGCAAAAGAACATTCGGCCTGCCGGGCTTCGATTTCGCCCGACTTCACCGCGCAAATTTTTTGCAGCACATCGCTCATCATTTGCTTCCAGTGTGGCTCAACAGGCCCGCTAGCGCAGATTTTGCGGCCCCCGATGCGATCGCCTCGATCGCCAATTCGGCACCCGCCGTAAGCGTATCCGCTTTGCCCGCAACGTTGAGCGCGGCAGCGGCGTTGTACACAACGATATCCCGAAAAGCGCCCTCGGCGCCATCGAGCAATTCCCGAATCGCCGCAGCATTCTCTTCGGGCGATCCTCCTTTGAGGTCCTCAAGTCTTGCGCTCGAAAGACCCGCGTCTTGAGGGTTGATCTCCGACACTGTCACATTGCCGCCTTCGAGCTTCGCCACGTGGCTCGGGCCGGTGGTGGTGAGTTCGTCCATTCCGTCGCTGCCATGGACGATCCAAGCCCGCTCGACGCCGAGACCCGCTAGGGTTTCCGCCATTGGCGTCAACCATTTGGCGTCATATGTGCCAACCAGCAAGAATTTGACACTCGCCGGATTACACATTGGCCCAAGAATATTGAAAACCGTCCGGATACCCATTTCGGCTCTGCTCGGACCCACATGACGCATCGCGCCGTGATAAAGCGGCGCCATCAAGAACCCGATACCGGCCTCGGCAATCGATTTTTCGACCTGACTTTGTGTCGCTTCAAGATCGACACCAAGCGCCGAGAGCACATCGGCCGAGCCGGACAATGAAGAAAAGGCCCGATTACCATGCTTTGCAACCGGTACACCCGCCCCAGCAACCACCAGCGCGGTCGCCGTCGAAATATTGTGGGTGCCATGGGCATCTCCGCCGGTGCCAACAATGTCCATCGCATCCGCTGGTGCGACGACGTTTGTCATTTTCGATCGCATCGCCTCCGCAGCGCCGGTAATTTCGGCCACTGTTTCGCCCCGTAAACGCAACGCCATCAAAAACGCACCAATCTGCGCCGGCGTGGCCGAACCCGACATCATGATGTCGAAGGCTTCACTCGCCTCTTGTTGGCTCAGTGCTGCGTTTTCTGCAGTCTTAGCAATGAATGGTTTCAGAGAGGCATCGGACATGGAACGTTCCTTCGCACCTAGTCAGCGCATATATCGATGAAATTTTTGAGTAATTGATGACCGTGCTCGGTGGCGATGCTCTCAGGATGAAACTGGACACCGTGGAGCGGATGGGTCAGGTGTTCAATACCCATGATAAGGCCGTCTTCGGTTTCGGCAGTAACGGTAAAGCAATCGGGCAGGGACTCACTGTCCACAATCAACGAATGATAGCGGGTCGAACTGAACGGCGAAGCGATACCGGCAAATGTGCCCGAACCATCATGGGCAATATCGCTTACCTTGCCATGCATGGGCTCCGGCGCGCGCACGATATTAGCACCGAATGCCTGACCGAGCGACTGATGCCCCAGACAAACGCCCAACAGGGGTACCGTTCCCGCTGCTTTTTCGACCAACTCAACACTGATACCGGCGCGATCGGGATCGCAGGGACCTGGGGATATCACTATACCTTTGGGACCAAGCGCCAATGCTTCATCAGCTGTTAATGCATCGTTTCGATGAACCACAACCTCCGCACCCAACTCTCCAAGGAAATGGAACAGGTTGTAAGTAAAGCTGTCATAGTTATCGAGGAGCAAAAACATCGTGCTTTCAACGGCTCAAAATAGTCCTTGGCGGCGGAATAGGCCGCCGCTTATAGCACGGCGTGCACGCCGCGAGAAAGCGGTTCCGAGTCGGTCAAAATCGAGTTGAAAATTAAGGTAATAAGTGTCGGAAGAAGGCGGCTCCCGCGGAGCAGAGGATAGTTAGCCGTTAGGCTGGTGTGGAGCGGGGCCGCCTTATGCGTGGCCTGTAGTCAGGGATGCCACAAAACACGCCTCTTCCTAGCAGATAAGCTAACCGAGCCGTGTAACGGGAAAATTTCAAAGTCCGTGGAATTTTGTAATAAAGTGTTACACACTTTCGCGAGCATCCGGGTTCCGGTAATACAAGGGTGTGCCCCGGTCAGGAGAAGATTCGAAAAAGAATGAGCGATGAACAGCATATTCTTGTCGTAGAAGACGATGAAATGGTTGCTGATCTGGTGAGAACCTATCTCGCCAGCGAGGGCTATCGCGTCACTGTCGTCGAAGAAGGCGGCGAAATGCGGAAGGTAATGGATAAAGATCCCGCCGAGCTGGTGATAATGGATATCAGATTGCCCGGCGAGGATGGTTTCGCGCTCACCCAGTATTTGCACGAAAATTATGCGGTCGGCGTCATAATCGTGTCAGCGCGTACAGACCATGTGGACAGGGTCGTGGGACTGGAAATTGGTGCTGACGACTACGTCACCAAGCCTTTCAACGAACGCGAACTTTTGGCCCGGGTCCGGAGCGTCCTGCGCCGTATCCAATCGGAAGGTAAGCCCAAGGCTGGCGAACAAGGAAATCAAGGCGGCCAGAGCATCGTCACCTTCAGCGGCTGGCGCCTCGATTGCGGCGCCCGCCATTTGAGTACCGTGGAAGGCGAGGCGGTGACGCTTACTAGCAGCGAATTCAGCCTGTTACATTCGCTCGTTCAAAATCCGCAACGAGTCATGACCCGCGATCGGCTGATGGACATGGTCTATCAGCGCAACTACGAACCATATGATCGCAGCATCGACGTTCTGGTAACGCGGCTCCGTCGCAAAATCGAAGAAACACCCAAATCACCGACATTGATTAAGACCGTGCGCGGCTCAGGATATCTGTTCGCGGCGGAAGTCCGTCCTGAGGAATAGGCCCCGGTGGCGCGCCGAAGTAAGCCCAAACGAACTCAAAGAAACGACAGACGTCCCAGGCGAAAATCGACTGGAATCGGGCAACGCTTAATTGGCCAAGTCTTTAGTTCGAAACGGACCAAAATTGCGTTCGCCGCGCTCGGCATTTTTGCATTTGGAATTGCCCTGGGCAGCGGTTTTTCGCACCTTATTTCCGATGATCCTAAGGTTGCAAAGACTACTGCGCCTGT
>DLVK01000380.1:2806-3393 GCA_003444235.1 Rhodospirillaceae bacterium | reverse complement strand
CGCGCTCTCGGGTCGCGGTCCCTCCGTGTAGGTGTAATTCGGCAACGTCTTCGCCAGTAAAGCTCCGGGGCGCTGGAAACCAAAGCGCGAGCCCGTCATCTATTTGCTCGCCGGACTCGGGATCGGCAATTTTGATCCGTACAGCCACACGCGGCGGCGGCAAATCAGCTCCCGTCAGCGATGTCAGCGTCGGTCCGGCTTCTGGGCCTGACAGCCGAAAGATTGCGACTCCGGCTCGTCCGATACCACTGGCCAGGGCATAAATCGTTTCGTTCATGAGCGTGTTTTAGCCTAAAGCCTCTCGGCGACCTACCTCTGTTCCGCCCTCCCCAACCGCTGGCTGGGCGGGCCGAATATCCGTTGACCTCAAGCCGCAAGCGTAAGAGGGTGGGTGCCCATCACAGGCGGCGACGATCATGACTGAAAATCTCCTCGACCACGAAACCAGCCCATATTTGCTGCAACACAAAGATAATCCGGTGCACTGGCGCCCCTGGACCGAAGAGACTTTGGCCCTGGCAAAAGCCGAAGAAAAACCAATTTTACTATCGGTTGGCTACGCAGCCTGTCATTGGTGCCATGTGATG
>DLVK01000380.1:0-2498 GCA_003444235.1 Rhodospirillaceae bacterium | reverse complement strand
CATTGGTGCCATGTGATGGCCCACGAGAGTTTCGAAAACCCTGACATCGCCGACCTGATGAACGAGCATTTCGTCAACATTAAAGTAGACCGCGAGGAGCGTCCCGACGTTGACGCGATATATCAATCGGCCCTGGCCATGTTGGGCGAACATGGCGGCTGGCCGTTGACCATGTTTCTGACGCCGGACGGCGAGCCGTTTTGGGGCGGGACCTATTTCCCGCCTACCCAGCGCTTCGGCCGGCCAGGCTTTCCTGATGTCTTGAAGGGGGTCGCAGAGGCCTTTCAGTCTGCGCCCGAAAAGGTGGCCAAAAACGTTGCCGCCCTGCGCGACGGCTTGACCAAGCTTTCGATTTCAAACTCGGGCGAAGTGATCGATTTCCAAACCCTAGACCAGATTGCCCAAAAGCTAGCCCAAAATGTCGACCAGTTCCACGGCGGCATTGGTGGCGCGCCAAAGTTTCCTCAGCCTCAGATATTCGAGCAGCTCTGGCGCGCCTGGTTGCGGACCGGTCAGGAGCCTTTCAAAAAGGCTGTGATTATAAGCCTCGACAACATGTGCCAGGGCGGAATTTACGATCATCTGGGGGGCGGTTTTGCCCGTTACTCGGTCGATGAACGCTGGCTCGCGCCTCATTTCGAGAAAATGCTCTATGACAATGCCCAGCTTATCGGCCTGCTCACGCTTGTATGGCAGGAGACAAGAAATCCCCTTTATAAACAACGCGTTGAAGAATGCGTGAACTGGCTTGAGAGAGAAATGCGAGTGGACGGTGGCGGATTTGCCAGCAGTTTGGATGCGGACAGCGAAGGAGAAGAGGGCAAGTTTTACGTTTGGCAGGAAGCCGAAATAGATGCGCTGTTGGGCGAAGACGCCGCCGATTTTAAGCGCGTCTACGATGTCAGCGAACTCGGCAATTGGGAAAACAAAAATATTCTAAACCGCCTCAGCCAGATGGACCTCCTCGACGAGAAGACGGAAGAGCGACTGGCAAATCAGCGTGAGGTCTTGCTGACCGGCCGGGCCGAACGCATTCGGCCGGGCTGGGACGACAAGGTGCTCGCGGACTGGAACGGATTGATGATCGACGGGCTCGTCTTTGCCGGCGAGGTCTTTGCGCGGGACGATTGGATTGCACGCGCCGCCGAAGCCTTCGCCTTCATTCAATCGGATCTCTCCGACGGCGACCGGCTATGGCATGGCTGGCGGGAGGGTAGAGCGCAACACCCGGCAACCTTGGACGACTATGCCAATATGTGCCGGGCCGCCGTAGCTTTATATGAGGCGCTTGGCGATACCGCATACCTAGACCAGGCAGTGCGGTGGCTTGCGGTTCTCGACAAACATTACGGAGATGACGAGACCGGCGGTTACTTCTTCACCGCCGACGACACGCCGAATCTCATAACTCGGACCAAACATGCCAACGACAATGCAGTTCCTGCAGGCAACGGTGTTTTGGTGGGTGTCTTTGCGCGGCTCTTTTATCTTACCGGCGACGACACATATCGTGACAAGGCCGAACGGTTGATCAAATGTTTTTCGGGTGAGGTTTCCCGGAATTTTTTCCCCATTTCCACCTTGATTAACGGCAACGAAATTTTATTGAGTGCCGAACAGATCGTGGTAATCGGTGCCGATGACGATCCCGAGTTCCAGAATTTTTGCCAAATTATTAGAGAAGCGTCCGCCCCCAACCGCGTGATCGCCAAAATTTCCCCGGATCAAAAAATTCCCGCCGGCCACCCGGCGGCAGGCAAAACCCAAATCGACGGCAAAGCCACGACATACATATGCCGCGCGATGATCTGTTCTGCGCCGATCACCGATGAGAATTTATTGCGCGAAGAATTGGGATCGACCAGAGACTAGAAGCGAGCGAGAAACACAGAGCTTCCTCAGGTGACAAGGCTGCGCAGCGCATTTATGTTTTGACGCAAAGTAAATCAAAGATCTTACCAAGGAGGGACGGCAAATGCCCGATATCACAATTAACGGTCCTGACGGCGACTTTTCCGGCTATCTCGCAACGCCTGCCAGCGGCAGTGGCGGTGGCATTCTCGTTATTCAGGAAATTTTCGGCGTTAACAAAGATATGCGCGCCCATTGCGACCAAATGGCCGCGGCTGGTTACTTCGCGCTCTGCCCTGACATTTTCTGGCGCCAGGAACCCGGCATTCAGCTTACTGATCAAAGCGACGAGGAGTGGGCCCGCGCGTTCGAGCTTTATCAGGGCTTTGACGTCGAAAAAGGCATTATCGATTTGACCGCTTCGCTCTCACATCTCCGCCAAGTCGACGGATGCAACGGCAAGGCGGGCACGGTCGGGTTCTGTCTCGGCGGATTATTGGTGTATCTGATGGCCGCCAATACGGATGCGGATTGCAACGTCGCCTATTACGGTGTCGGTATTGACGAACAGCTAGATGCGGCAGCGAACATTGCCAATCCGACGATCCTGCATATTGCCGAAGAAGACGGGTTCGTATCCAAAGAAG
>DLVK01000286.1:0-3659 GCA_003444235.1 Rhodospirillaceae bacterium | reverse complement strand
ATGAAGGGGGTGATGATGCCCCACGGCACATAGGCACCCGCGTCGTGGAGCAATGTGCCCCGGAAGCCCAGCAACGTGCCGTCTTCATCGAACGCAATCTCCGCCTCCCAGAGTTGGTCCCGCTCCTGATGGGTGGCGGTAAAATTTTCGCGCCTGTCTTCCATATATTTGACCGGACGGCAGAGCCGCCGCGCGGCAGCCGCGACCGAAAAATATTCCGGATAGGTCTGACCTTTGGCTCCGAAGCCACCACCGACGTCGGGCACCAAAACACGCACTTGATTGTCATCGACACCGCGTAATTTTGCGTAGATCTCCCGCACAC
The DNA here is from genome assembly GCA_003444235.1 of Rhodospirillaceae bacterium. Taxonomy (GTDB): domain Bacteria; phylum Pseudomonadota; class Alphaproteobacteria; order UBA8366; family UBA8366; genus UBA8366. The sequence continues at coordinate 3,334 of DLVK01000286.1, read as the reverse complement.
GATGCGGCGACTGGCTGCCCGCATAGAAAGTAAGATGGTCGGACATTTCATCGTAGGTCGCCATCATTGCGCGCGTTTCGAGCGGGTGAGCGGCACCGCGATGCTGGAAGAAAGTGTCCTTGAAGACATGAGGCGCGTTGGCAAAAACCGTCTCTACATCGCCGAATTCCTGCGTGAATACAGCGCAAACGTTATCCTCTTCGTCCACATGAGCTGTCGCCGCACCCGGTTTTGCGGCCTCACGAAAATCACCGGCCACGGGCAATGGCTCGAAATCGACAAACACCCGCTCCATCGCGTCCTCGGCGATATAGCGGTCCTCAGCCACAATCAGTGCCACCGGCTCACCCACATATCGGACATAGTCCTTGGCCAGCATGTATGGCGTGACCGGTTTGGTGATCACGGGGTTCGGCACCATCAATGGCAACTGAGTGGTGCTGTATTCGCTTTCCAGATCCTTGTTGGTGAGCACCATATGCACGCCCTCCATCGCCAACGCCTCCGACGTATCGATGGAGTTGATGCGCGCATGGGCGAACGGGCTTCGCAGCATCGCCGAATAGAGAGCGCCCGGCATATGGATATCGTCGGTGAACTTGCCGTTGCCTTTCAGCAGGACAGGGTCTTCGACTCGTTTAGCGGACGATCCAAATGACGCCATTTGGGCCTAACCTCTTACTTGTAGCTGTTGTGGCGCGACTTGATCGTCGCCATCGTGTATCCCGCCAGATCGGATGCGATGTCCGGCGGCAGACCGGGCGACGTCGCAATGTATTTTTTAACCGTGGCGATATCGATCGGATCAAATTTGGCGAGCGTTTCGAGGAAGCGTTCCAATGTCGCATCGAGCTCGTCGTGGGGCACGATCTGACTCACCAGCCCCGACGCCAACGCATGCTGGGCGTCGATTTCCTCGGCCGAATAGACCAAATGCGCCACCGTCTTTGCCGCCACCTTCGAATGCGCCGAAATCGCCAATGTAGGTGGCGTCCCGTGGTGCATCTCGGGCAACGCGAATGTCGCTTTCTCGCTGGCAAACGCAACGTCTGAACCGGCGACAAGGGCACAGGCGAAGCCGAGAGCCTTACCCTGCACAGCGGTGATGATTGGCGACGGAAAGGCGCGAAAGGCAGCGTAAACGTTGAGGATTTTATCCATCGACTGAGTACGCGCTTCGTAGGCGTTTTTCGGCGGTCCCTCGGGCCCGGGCTTTTGTTCGCGCCCGTGAGAGAAGTCCGGACCGGCACCGCGCAGCACGATCCCGTTGAGGCCCCCCTGCGCCGTAGCCTCATTCACCTTGTCGGCCAGGATCACCAACATATCGTCGAGAAACTTATTGTTCTCGTCTTGTCGATTGACGGTGACATGCAGGTAAGGTGCTTTTTCTTCGAAGATCAGTCTGTCGTCGGCCATTGCGTGCCTCCCCTTAAATTATCTTCTCTTTATCTTTGTCCCGCGACCGAGAGCGCCGCGTTGACGATGCCTTGATAGCCGGTGCAACGGCAAATATTGCCCGATATAGCGTCGCGCACGTCTTGTTCGCTCGGATTGTGATTATCTCGGAGCAGCTCGGTCAGGGTCATCAGCATGCCCGGGGTGCAGAATCCACACTGCAGCGCATGATTGTCCATGAATGCCTGTTGCAAATCGTTGAGTTCGCCATCCTCCGCCAAGCCTTCGACGGTAGTGATGTCGGTTCCATCCGCCTGCACCGCCAACATCAGGCAGCTACGTGCGGTTTTGCCGTCGACCAGTACCGTGCAGGCTCCGCAAACCCCATGCTCGCAGCCCAGATGCGTACCGGTGAGTTCGATCTCGTGACGCAGGAAATCGGCCAATGTCAGCCGCCCTTCGACCGACCGGTCGTAGGGTTTGCCGTTTATGCTAAGCGAGACCTCGTGCCGCTCGTTCATGCTGCCAACGCCTCGCCATTTTTGCGCGCCAACGCCTCTTCGAGCGCACGCCGTGCCATCACCACGGCGATCTTTTGTCGGTAAGCCGCTGACGCATGCACATCATCGATGCCCGCTACCGAGGACGCTTGCGATGCCGCGTCCTGGAACAAATTGTCCGACGGGACATTGCCGACCAAACTCTCTTCTGCTTCGGCCAACCGCACCGGGCCGGTATCGACGCCGGTAAGCGCGATTGCCGCGCGCGCAATCCGATCGCCGTCGAAATGGAGCAGTGCTGCCGCACCCGCAAGCGCGAAATCGCCTTTGCGGCGCGCGAGTTCGGCAAAACCATAGGTGTGGCCTGCGGGCCAGGAAGGTACCGAAATGCCGGTTAGCATTTCACCTTCCTGCAAATTTGGTGTCATGAAGCCTTGCGACCACTCCAGTATCGGCACGTCGCGGCCGCCGCTTTTGCTTTGCACCTGCAGCACCGCATCGTAAGCGGCAAGCAGCGCGGGCCACTCGGCGGACGGGTCCAAATGCGAAAGCGATCCCCCAATCGTGCCACGGTTTCTGATCTGCACATGGGCAACGAATTCCATCCCGTAGGCGATCAGCGGGCAACGCTCGGCCACCAACGGGGATTCCTTCGCCTGGTTGTGACGAACCATCGCGCCGAATACGAGACCGTCTGAGGTGGAATTGATCTCGGCAAGTTCCCCGATACGATTGATGTCGACGACATCTTCCGGCATCACATAGCGAAAATTCATCATCGGCATTAGCGACTGGCCGCCAGCAAGAATCTTGGCGTCGTCGAGGTTCGCTAACAACTCAAGCGCCTCGGCAAGGGTCTCTGGCCGGTGATAGTTGAAGACAGGTGGCTTCACGCGCTCGATCCCTTGCCAAAAAGTGACCTTAGCCAACGCTTAAATGCGCCAAACAGAATTGCGAACCCAGAAGCTACTTCCTGGCCGCTCTCGTCGCTCTCGTCGCTTGCCGCGGGCGCGACCTCGCCGGACAAAACCTTGTCGCGCAGACATGCCGAGAATTGCGCGACCATTTCCTCCGCCACGGAAGCGATTACGCCCTGACTGCGACCATACTGGGCGACCGGACCATTGAGCGAAAGTTCGGTTTCGATTGTAACCGTGGAGCCTGCTTCGCTGGCAGCCAATGAAATATCCACATCCGCCTGCGCTCCGCCGCGTCCCTTGGCTTCACGCCCGTCGGCCTTGATCGTCGCGCTGAAGTTCGTGTCGTCGCGCTCGACAAAACGTGCCTCGCCATCGAACGCCAAGCTCACCGGGCCAAGCTTTACCTTGACCGACCCTTTATAAGCGTTTTCGTCGATGATCTCGGTCAATTCGGCGCCTGGCACACAAGGAGCAACGCGCGCAACATCCACCAACACCGACCAAGCTTCCGCCGGCGCA
>DLVK01000097.1:0-5502 GCA_003444235.1 Rhodospirillaceae bacterium | reverse complement strand
GGGCTCGACGATCGCCGCGCCAGCACTCAACACATTTTGGTCGACCCAACCGGATAACATGGCCGAGCCCATCTTGCCGCACCCCACCAGAAGTAGGGGTCGTTGTAGTGACGTCGTCATGGTCTATCTCTAATTCGTGGGGTTTAGGCTTCGCCCATTGTTTCCAACATCGCGGACGCTATTGCGTCTTGCGGTGTGCGACCGGCCCAAACGACAAATTGTAATGCTGGGTAGAACCGCTCGCACTCCATTAGTGCGATATCGACAAGGTCTTCCAATTGCTCGATGGAGATCGAGTTGCGACCGCGCGCAAGCAGCGTATAGCGATACATGGGAAGGCCATCTTCCGAACCTACCTCGAAATGCCCGAGCCATAATTTCTCGTTCACCAATCCAGTTAGCTCGACGACGGATAGGCGCTTTTCTTCGATGACCCGGGCGTCAAATACACAGGTGAAATAAAGGGCGTTCAAATCCTCGCGCCAGACGAAAAATAGTCGGTAATCACACCAACGTCCGCTGGCTTCGACTACCAGTTCGTCTTCGCTGGATCGATCAAACGGCCATTCATTGGCCATTACCAATTCTTCTAGTAAATCCAACGGATTGAAGCCATGCTCAGCGAATTCTTCGGAAATTAACGACATGCGCCTTGGATCCTCATTTTCACACTTCCCGAATCGCTCCTGTTCGCAAGAACCTCAAGGTCCTCGATCAAACACCAACGATGCATGGATAAGTGCGAATTTCCCCACATATTGCGTGTATGCACTGCACACAACACAAAACCTAGAGTGCCCTAACTGAGTCACTCAGTGCAAGCATAGAATTCGCTTTTGGGAAAATAGACGGGGATAAAGCCTATTTGGAGGTAGGCTTGACGCTTTTCGACGTGCGTTTACGGGGCTTGGCGGCACTTTTTTTCGGACCCGCCTTTTTTAGCGCCGCTTCCAATTCGGCGACCCGAATTTCCAGATTTTCCTGTTCTTCTCGGGCTTTTGCGGCCACTGCCTTCACCGCATCGAATTCTTCGCGCGGCACCAGATCCATCTCCGCCAGCATTCTTTCCATACGCTGTTTGATAAGCGTCTCGAATTCGGACCGCATATTCGCGAGTGTGCCGACCGCGCCATTGGCGACACGGGCGAGATCGTCAAAAAATCGATTTTCCGTTTGCATTTTGAATTCCGCGCGTTGTCCTTGGGATTGATATAGGCGATGGAGGCTCTAGGTTCAATCTGGCACCGGGTCCGATGACGATGCTTGCGGGGGTCGCGCCCGCTCGCCTATAAGGAAGTCCCGTCAATTGGGTGCGTTTTCCATGATTTTGATCACCGGCGGTTCCGGTTTTATCGGCTCTAATCTCGTTGCGGCTTTGAGTGACCGCGGCGAAGGACCACTCGTTGTCTGCGATCGAATGGACAGCGCTGATCGAGAGCAAAACCTGGCCAAACACGATGTCGCTGAAATCATTCAGCCGGATAATCTAATAGAGTGGCTCGGGGCTCACGGCAGCAACGTGAAGTCGGTGTTTCATCTCGGCGCGTCGTCGGCGACGACGGAACGCGATTTCGATTATCTCCTGGACAATAATTTTGGTGTGTCGCTGGCGCTTTGGCGTTGGTGCGTGGGGCAGGGTGCGGCTTACATCTACGCCTCGTCAGCGGCGACCTATGGTGATGGAGCCCATGGTTTCGACGACGACAACGACCCAGCCGCACTCGCGTGTTTGCGGCCCCTAAATCCGTATGGATGGTCGAAACAGCTATTCGATCTCCAGGCGGTTTTGATGGCGGAAGCAGGCAATCACCCACCGCAATGGGCCGGCCTCAAGTTTTTCAACGTATTTGGGCCGAACGAATTCCACAAAGGCGCTCAGCAAAGTGTTGCAGTCCAGCTCTATGAGCAGATCGTCGAGTCAGGCGAAGTACGGTTATTCAAATCGCACCATTCGGATTACGAAGACGGCGGACAAATGCGGGACTTCGTCTGGGTCGGAGATTGCGTCGATATAATGCTGTGGCTTTACGATACCCAATCTGTCAGCGGCATATTCAATTGCGGCACCGGCCAGGCACGGAGTTTTCGTGATCTCGCCCATGCCTGCTTCGGGGCGATGGATAGGGAACCCTCGATCGAGTATATCGACACGCCACCGGCAATTCGGGACCAATACCAATATTTCACCGAGGCCAAGATGACGCGATTGCGCGAGGCCGGTTACGACAAGCCCTTTACGTCGCTCGAAGAAGCGGCCGCGCGCTATATACGTGACTTTCTCGCTGCCGAAGACCGGTATCGCTAGGTCATGGGACCCTTCGTTCATCCCGAATTCGACCCGATCGCCTTTTCCATCGGTCCGTTGGCTATTCGTTGGTATGCGCTCGCTTATATCGTGGGGTTGGTTTTCGGCTGGCGCTATTGTTTGCGTCTGACCCGCCGGCCACCTCAAATCGTAAAGGAACTCTACATCGACGATCTTTTCGTCTGGGTTACGCTCGGGGTGCTGATCGGCGGGCGGCTGGGGTTCGTGGTTTTTTACAATCCAGGCTACTACCTCAGTAATCCTCTCGAGATCGTTCAGCCTTGGAAAGGCGGGATGGCTTTTCATGGCGGTTTAGTTGGCGTCATGGTGGCGGTGTACATTTACGGTCGCTTGAAAAAGACCGGCTTCTGGCCGATGGCCGACATGCTCGCAGCGGCAGTGCCAGTGGGGCTTTTTCTCGGTCGCGTCGGAAATTTCGTTAACGGGGAGTTGTGGGGTCGGGTCACTGATGTGCCCTGGGGTGTGATATTTCCGCGCGCCGGTCCCGATCCGCGCCATCCGAGCCAACTTTACGAGGCCGGACTCGAGGGGTTGGTGTTGTTCGGCTTACTTGCGTGGTTGATTTTCAGGCGCGACGCGCTGACGCGGCCGGGTCTGGTCGGCGGCACATTTTTGATTGGCTACGGCTGCGCACGGGCGGTGGTGGAAACCGTGCGTGCGGAAACTCATTTTGCCGAGCAACTTCCGCTGGGTCTTACTTTCGGACAACTGCTCTCGGTACCTATGATTCTGCTCGGGATCTATATCGTGCGCCGAGCCATGAACCGGCCTGTTGCCGAAACGCCCGTGACCTCTCAGACCGGAGAACGGGACGATTGAACGCTTTAGCCGATAGCCTAAAGCGGCGGATCGCAGCCGAAGGACCGATTTCCATTGCTGCTTTTATGGCCGAGGCTCTGATGCACCCGGAACATGGCTACTACGCCAAAGCCGATCCGCTCGGTGCCGAAGGCGATTTTACGACAGCACCGGAGATCAGCCAGGTATTCGGCGAGTTGATCGGGCTATGGTGTGCTGAAATGTGGCGCGCGGGCGGTGCGCCATCGAAAATCGCATGGGTCGAACTTGGACCCGGCCGTGGCACCTTAATGGCGGATGCCCTCAGGGCGGCCGCGGTGCTACCGGAGTTTCTCGAAGCAGCCGAAATTCATCTTGTCGAGGCGAGCCCTGCCTTGCGTCGAATACAAGAGCAGACTTTGGCTGAGTTTAAGGTGGCATGGCACGATAGCGTGGCCACACTCCCCGAAATGCCGGCTCTGGTGGTCGCGAACGAGTTTTTCGACGCGTTGCCGATACACCAGTTCCGGTATACCGAGCGCGGTTGGTGCGAGCATTTGGTGGGGGTCGCAAACGACGAATTCGCGCTCGTCGTAAGTCCCGACCCCTCGCCGCGGGCTCGACTGATCGCAGGCCAGGTGACGGAGAATGCAGACATAGGCGACGTTACAGAATTGTGTCCCGCCGCCTTTTCCATAATTGAAACGATCAGTGCCGACATCTGCGCCCATGGCGGGGCGGCGCTTATTGTCGACTATGGCGAAGAAGCGACGCATCCGGTGCCCACCTTGCAGAGCGTGCAGGGGCACGAGCCGCATAATTTTCTCGAAGCGCCCGGTAGTGCCGATATCACCGCTCATCTGGACTTTGGCGCATTGAAACGGGCGGTCACGCGCGGTGCTGAATGTTGGGGGCCGATCACACAAAGGGACTTTCTTCTTGCTCTCGGTTTGGAAGCGCGAGCCGCCCGTCTTTCCGCTTCCGCGACACCTGGGCAGCAGGCTGCGATCGAAAATGCCTGTCATCGCTTGATTGCCGAGAATGAAATGGGCACCTTGTTTAAGGCCTTGGCAATCACCGCTGGTGGCGGGCCAGTCCCGCCGGCGTTTTAGAGATGGGTTTATTCCATGAGTGACGTAACTTTGCCGGTCCTGACCGATTCAGAGATCGGTGCCGTCGATGGTATCCGACACGGGTTTTTCACGCGGCAAGGCGGTGTCAGCGAAGGAATTTATACATCGTTTAACGTGGGGCATGGCTCTGACGATGACACCGAAAATGTGGCGGAGAATCGGCGCCGGGCCACCGAATATCTTGGGGCTTCGGCTCTGAACAGTGTCTATCAGGTCCACGGAAACACTGTGATAAACGTGCGCGAGGGCTGGGATCGCGAAGCGGCGCCAGAAGCAGATGCGATGATTACCGATCGGGCCGGTATCGCGCTCGGCATTTTGAGCGCCGATTGCGCGCCAATTCTGTTTTGCGATCCGAAAAGCAGAGTAATCGGTGCTGCGCATGCGGGTTGGCGCGGTGCGTTATCCGGTGTTACGGAAGCGACATTGGAGGGAATGATCGCCATGGGCGCGCATAGGCGATCGACTATTGCTGTTATCGGGCCGACGATCGGTCCCGATTCCTATGAGGTGGGTGACGAGTTTCCCGAGCCGTTTTTGCAACAGGATCCCAAAAATCGATTGTTTTTCCGTGCCTCTTCGCGTGAAGGGCATTTTTATTTCGACTTGCCAGGGTACTTAGCTAAGCTGTTGGCAGCGCAAGGGATAGCGCAGGTCCGCTGGATAGGACATGACACGTGCGCCGATGAAGAGCAATTTTTCAGCTACCGGCGTGGTTGCTTGAAAGGCGAGACGGATTATGGCCGGCTGTTATCGGCGATTGTGATCGAAGCGTAAACGATGCCATATTTTCTCCAACTCCTGGTTCTTTGCCTGATTGGTACAGTGGTGTGTTGTGTCTTGCTTTAAACCAGTCCTGCTTCTAATTCTCGCGATTGGCGTTGCGCTCGGTGCGTGCGGGCCGTTACCGCGTCCGTTCAAGCAACAACCGCAAGCGCTCAGCGATGCCTTTCGGCAGCTCGATAATCTCTCTGGCGTCGCAGTCAGGCCTGTCGAGGGCGTGCCGCCGGTTGCAGCAATTGCGCTGACGCGGGCAATGGTCGAGCAATTTCATCGGATTGACATTCCCGCAAGCAGCAATGCCGGCCATCGCTACGGGCATATATTGACCGGCACGGCAAAGGTTGGCGAAACAAACCGCCGATGGCGACGGCTCTGGATCGATTGGAAACTTGCGAACCGGCATGGTCAGCAGATTGGTCGGTTGACCACACTTCACCGGGTGCCTCAAGCGGGCTGGCCGACTTCGGAAAAAGCGGAGAAGAC
>DLVK01000188.1:0-4819 GCA_003444235.1 Rhodospirillaceae bacterium | reverse complement strand
TGTTTAACGAGGGCGAATTCCCAACGCTTTATAAAGACCTTTACCTACGTCCTTCCGAGTCCCGTGCGCTTTTCGAAGAACTTGGCTGGTCCAAGGTAACCGCTTTTCAGACGCGCAATCCGATGCACCGCAGCCACGAGCATCTCGTGAAAATCGCGATCGAGGTAACCGACGGTGTTTTCATTCATCAGGTGCTCGGGAAATTAAAAGAAGGCGACATTCCCGCCGACACACGAACGAAAGCGATTGCCGCAATGATCGACAACTATTTCGTCGATGGCACCGCTGTCCAAGCTGGATATCCGATTGAAATGCGATACGCCGGCCCTCGCGAAGCACTTTTTCACGCCTTAATTCGTCAGAATTTTGGCTGCGCCTACCTGGTCGTCGGGCGCGATCATGCGGGCGTTGGCGACTATTACGGACCATTCGATGCACAGCATGTATTCGACACCCTTTGGGATGGCGCACTCGAAACTCAGCCTCTCAAAATCGATATCACCTTCTATTGCAAGAAATGCTACGGCATGGCGACTGGGAAAACCTGCCCCCATGGCCCGGAGGACCGGATCAATATCTCGGGGACAATGCAGCGAGAGATGCTAACCAAAGGTGAAGACATTCCGACGGAGTTCAGCCGCCCCGAAGTGGTCAAAATACTGCAAGATTATTATGCGTCTTTGAAATAGGCGGCGTATCGAAATGGACGCGCATTCGCCGCGAGGGGACGGCATGATCGTCACGCAAATATCGGACGTGCATTTGCGCGACGACGGCCTGCCGTTGAAACAAAAGATCGATACGGAAGCCGCACTCGAAGCGGCGATCGATCACATAAACGGTTGGGAAGTGCCGCCGGATGCCGTGTTGGCGACCGGTGACCTGGTACAAAAGGCGAAGCATCAAAACTACGCAAATATTCGCCGCAAGCTCGACAGGCTTTGCGCGCCGTACTTTGTCATACCCGGCAATCACGACGACCGCGCACTGATGCGTGAAACGTTTGCGGACCATGACTATATCCCGCCAGATGGTGAATTCATCCAGTACGTCGTTGAAGGCGAACCGCTCCGCCTCATCGGACTCGATACGATGATCCCCGGCGAAAACGGCGGCGAAACCTGCGCCAACCGTTGCCAATGGCTCGACGACCGCCTTGCGGAAAAACCCGATCAGCCAACGCTGATTTTCATGCATCCCCCGCCGTTCCCTACCGGCGTCGATTTTCTCGACCGCCATAAATTTAAAAAGGCGGACCGGCTGAAATCTGTTATCGAAAAACACGATCAAGTGGTCTGGATCACCTGTGGGCATCTGCACCGCCAACTGCAGGTTCGCTGGGCCGGCACGGTTGCAGCCATTTCGCCGAGCGTCGCCTTCCAACTACCCATGGCCTTGCAGGAAGGAGCGTCGAAAGGATTCAGCCTCGAGCCAGCAGGGTGCCCGGTCTATATCTGGAAACCGGAAACCGGCCTCGTCTCCCATATGAGCCTAATAGGTGAATTTGGCGGACTGCATCCGTTTGTGCGAGATCCGATCGTCTAGGGGCCATTGGCCCCTTAAGCCGAAAACGCGAATCGCCAGCTAACAGCATTCAGCCTTTTCAGCCAAATAATCGCGGTACGGACAACAGCCTGCGCATGAAATCCGATTGCCCGGTTGTTCCGGTCTTACGAAAAATGTGTCTCAAATGGGTTTTCACGGTGTTGGGTGAAATATTCAAAACATCCGGCAAATCCTTAGCACCAATGCCTTGGGCCAGATGGGATGCGAGACGAGCTTCTCCTGCGGTCAAACCGAAAACCTCTGTCAACACGGCCGGGTCAATTTTCGGGGTGAGTTCCGGGTCGAAAATCAAAGCAAGTAGAACCGACTCTTCTAGGCTGTCAGGGTTAGTGACAGACTGGTCCGCAAACAGGAGAATCACCAATGAACCCGCGTCCGCAGTCTCACTTATTGTGACAGTTTCGAACGATCCATCGGACGCCTGTTTGGCAGCAACAATAGCCTGTTTGAGGGATTTCGAATCTTCCTGTGCCAAGGCAAAGAGCTGCCCGTTTCGTACGTATAACCCATTGGCCGTGTTGAGGATGGAATTGGCGGCTCTGTTCTCAGAGAGTATCCGCCCCGCAGAATCGACAAAGAGTACGCCGTAGGGTGCACCATCGAGCAATTGCACGGCACAATCATTCAAAATGGACAGGCGATTTAGCCGGCTCTGAAGTTCGAACGCTTCACGGATGGTCAGGCTCAGCTGTCCAAGCAGATCCTCGTCACAACTCGCGCCACCACCGAGCCCTACCATCAGGGCGGCCGACCGCTCTGGCAAACTAAATGTGCCGAGCACGAATTGCGGGGCGTCGCCATCGGAAGTATCAGCCTCGGCAGATACCCGACCCCATCCCGACGCCCGACCCGCCTCGATACCGACTTCATCGACCCGTGCGATTTCATTCGGCCTCGTATCGAATGACAACCGCACCACATTTCGCGAAGCATCACCATCCCGGGCATCATCATTTTCGAGCGATTCCGCTTCAACCAATTGAGTCGCGATCCACATCTCGTGTGGAGACAATATCTCATCGAGTTGGGTCAGAAAGTTGGCCCAGCCATTGCTGTTTGCCGATGCCCTCGCGATTTTCGGAAAAATACTGACGAGTGCGTCCATTACGCCTAGGCCTCTCGCAACGCCTTGCCTTTAGCTCGCAGCAGCGGTTTCAGAAGATATTCGAGGATGGTCCGCTTACCGGTAATGATGTCCACCTCAGCAGTCATGCCAGGAATAATCGGCAACTGGTTCCCCGTTTTATCGGTCAAGGTCTGATTCTTCGTGCGTACCCGGATGAGATAGAAACTATTGCCTTCGTCATCGACGATGGTGTCGGCGCTAATATGTTCCAGCTTGGCGTCCATGGTGCCGTAAACCGTATAGTCGTAGGCCGTAATCTTGACCTTTGCGTTCTGGCCCGGATGCACGAAGGCGATGTCCTGTGGACGAATTTTAGCCTCAATCAAAAGAGAGTCATCCAACGGCACGATCTCGACCAGATCTTGACCCGGCTTAATCACGCCCCCAATCGTGTTGACGTTAACGCGCTTGACGGTGCCGGTCACTGGCGCACGCACGTCTGTACGACGAACCCGATCGCCCTTGCCTTCCAATCCTTGTTTGGTCGCGTTGGCCTTCGCACGCGTTTCGTTGAGCTCCTTTAACGCGCGAGCGCGAAAGGTTTCCCGGGTACGCAAAATCTCACCGGAAACTTCATTTACCGCGGCCAACGCACGCGGCTGTCGTTTTTCGGAGACCGCCAGATCCCCCTGCAGATCGTTGATTTGCCGTTTAAGCCGCAACAGCTTGACCCGTGAAGCCGTACCGCGAGCCACCTGTTGCGCAATAAAGCGCAATTCCTCGCGCGCCAATTTGAGGCTGCCTCCCAACTGGTTAATACGCGAGACCAGCTCGATGAGCTCCTGTTTTTTCTGTTCTTTTTTCTGTGTCAGAACCGCAATCGACGCCTTCAGCTCACTTTGCCGGGCTTGGAACAGGTCGTACTCGCTATTAACACCGTCGGGATATTCTTTGCGCAACGCGTCCGGAAACACCGGTTCTTTGCCGCCCGCCTCCGCGGTCAGGCGTGCAATGGCCGCAAGCAATCCGGCGTAACTGGCTTTTCCTTCGCGGAAACTTGCACCCACCAGCGTGTCGTCGAGCCGAACGATAAGCTGTCCCTTTTCGACTCTCGCTCCTTCACGCACGAGTATTTCGGCAAGTATCCCGCCTTCCAAATTTTGCACGATTTGAATTTGCTTCGACGGAATTACTTGGCCGGTACCCGCCGTGACCTGCTCGATCTCTGCCTGACTCGTCCAAACGACCGCCCAAACGAGAAACAACACCACTCCCAGCAATAAGAAATTCGCGAGCAACCTTGGCGGCTTTTTCATCGCCACATCCAAATCCGACATAAAGTCGATATCTCGGGATTTTGAATTCATCGCTCACCTAATCCTTGGCCGATCCATCGGGATTTGAGAGTCGGCCTGCGGTCAATGCCTCCATGATAACCGCCTTCGGGCCATCGGCGACCACCTGTCCCTTTTCGAATACAATTAGACGCTCGGCTAGGCTGAGTGTGGAAGCGCGATGACTGACGAGGATAAGTGTCGCGTTGTCGACGGTTTCAGGCAAATTCTTGATTAGAAATGCCTCCGTATTCGTATCTGTCGAACTGGTCGGTTCGTCGAGAATAAGAATTTTCGGCTTCCGCAAAATTGCGCGCGCCACCGAGATGAGTTGTTTTTGCCCGCCCGAAAGCCCATCACCGCGTTCGCCTACCGGTAGATCGAATCCGAGCGGGTGGTCATTCAAGAACCGGTCGAGGCCAACCCTTCGCGCTGCTTCTATGATGCGCTCATCGTCCGCCTGTGGATCGGATATGGCAATGTTTTCCCGCACCGTTCCGCGGAACAAAAACACATCCTGCGGCACATAGCCGATTTGACTCCTGAGATCGGTCGGCTCGATTTGTTGGTTATCGGTACCGCCGATCGTCACCGTGCCCGTGGACGGCGCGTATAGTCCGGTTAGGAGTTTGATCAGTGTGGTCTTACCACAACCGACCCGACCGACAATTCCAACTCGCTCACCTTCGGAAATTCGCAAGCTGACATCTTGCAACACCGGATAGTCGGTCTCCGGATAGGAGAAGCTCACCTTGTCGAGAACAATCTCCCCATTCAGGTTTGGCCGCTGCACAAAGGTTCGGTCGGCGGGCCGGTCGACCGGCTTCTTCATCAAGCTGTCGATTGATTCGAG
>DLVK01000519.1:0-4619 GCA_003444235.1 Rhodospirillaceae bacterium | reverse complement strand
GCCGGAGATGAAAAATACCGCTGGGGCACGACCCTGTATCTCGATCCGGATGAACGGTTGTCGGTTTCCGCCACCGAGGACAGTAAACTCCTCCATTTTCGGCTACCCGATTTGGATGATTTGAAACCCGAACACCGAGAGGCTTGATCCGTCCGGGTCGAAACTAGCCGCCCCTACTCCTCGTTGTCTTCCGGCACGTTATCGAAATCCGACGCGTCATGGCGTTCGCGAAGACGTTCATTGGGCTCGCCACGCACGCGATTGACCATCCGACCCCGTTGAACCGGCTCGCGGGCATGAATCTCCTCTGCCCAGCGCACCAAATTCTTGTAGGACTTTGCCTCGAGAAACTCGGACGCCTCGTACTGATCCAGAATGACCAGTCCTCCATACCAGGGCCAGATCGCCATATCGGCGATGGTGTAGTCTGCCCCGCACATATAGCGATTTTCAGCAAGGCGTTGGTCTAGTACGTCGAGCTGACGTTTGGTCTCCATGGTGAAGCGGTCGATCGGGTATTGCTGTTTTTCCTCTGCGTAGGCGTAAAAATGCCCGAACCCGCCGCCCACATAAGGGGCGCTCCCCATTTGCCAGAACAGCCAAGACAGGCATTCGGGCCTCTGCGCCGGATCGCTGGGCAAGAATTCGCCGAATTTTTCCGCGAGATAAAGCAGGATCGCGCCAGACTCGAATACGCGGGTCGGCGGCTTGGTGCTGTGATCCATTAATGCGGGGATTTTGGAGTTGGGATTGGCCTCGACGAAGCCGCTCCCGAATTGATCGCCATCGCCGATGCTTATCAACCAAGCATCGTATTCGGCGCCGGAGTGGCCCTTGGCCAACAGCTCTTCCAGCAACACGGTAACCTTTACCCCGTTGGGCGTCCCCAACGAATAAAGCTGCAACGGATGTTTACCCACCGGCAATTCCTTGTCGTGGGTCGCGCCCGCGATCGGTCGGTTGGTGCTGGTAAACCGTCCCTGTTTTTGACCTTCCCATGTCCAAACTTTTGGCGGGGTGTAGGATTTTGTCATTGTTCTAACTCCGTTCCGGTGCCGTGGCTGTACTACCCGATAGCATAGGTAGAGTATTTCGTTCACCCGTCAAATTGACCTGCCTTGCTTTGGGGGCTTTCTCACGCCGCGCGCCTACGAGTATGGTTATACGTCAGTCAAAAGGAGACACCTTGCATGACATTCCAAGACGGCCTGCATCTGGTGGTCAAAAAAGACTGCCCGACCTGCATCTTGATCGAGCCAGCTGTGCGGAGTTTGGCAGCGGAGAGCGAATTGTCGATCTATGTTCAGGACGATCCGAACTTTCTTGCCGATCTCAAAGGCCACCTGGACGACAGCAGCCTCCAAAACTCGTTTCATCTCGATATTGAAACCGTGCCTACATTACTCGCCTTCCAAAACGGCAAAGAGACCGGGCGGGCGGTAGGCTGGCATAAAGGCGAATGGCAAACGCTAACGGGGCTGGAAGGTTTGGGCGAGGACCTTCCGGACCTTCGCCCCGGTTGCGGTTCCAAAAGCGTCGAGCCCGGTGTAGCCGAACACCTCAAGGTCAGATTCGGCGAGACCGGCATTAAATCGCGCTCGATCACGCCGGTAGCTTACGAAGACGAACACGAGCTTTGCTACGACAGGGGCTGGTCCGACGGATTGCCGGTCATCCCGCCGACACCGGAACGCATTCTTCGCATGCTCGAAGGCACCAGCCGTGACCCGCAAGAGATTATCGGCAAGATCCCCCCTAACCTGGTGGACTGCACCGTCGAAAAGGTTGCGATAAATGCGGTTATGGCGGGCTGCAAGCCCGAGTATTTGCCGCTGGTGATTGCTTGCATCGAAACGGCGCTCGAGCCCCACTTCACGCTACACGGCATTCTGTGCTCGACCTGTTTTTCGAGCCCGGTCATCGTGGTCAACGGACCTGTCGCAAAACGTATCGGTATGAATTCGGGTATCAATGCGCTCGGCAACGACAACCGGGCCAATGTCACCATCGGCCGTGCGGTTAATTTGGTGGTGCGCAATGTGGGCGGCGGCGTTCCCGGTGGCATCGACCGGGCAACTCTCGGCGGCCCCGGCAAAATCAGCTTCTGCTTCGCCGAAGACGAAAGCGACGAAGCTTGGACACCGCTCAGTGTGGCACGGGGCTGCACTCCAGGCACCGATGCGGTGACGGTTTTTCAAGGCGACGGCATCCAAGGCTTCATCGATATGCGCTCGCGAACACCGGAAGAGCTCACAGGGTCCCTTGCCGCCTCGCTCGCCGTGGTCGGCAATATCAAGCAGGCGGAATATTGCAACGCGATGCTGGTTCTCGCGCCCGAACATTATGAAATTTATCGTCAGGCCCGCTGGGGTCGCGATGAGATAGAGAACGCATTGTTCGATGCATTGCGCCGGCCCGGCAAGGACCTTGTTCGCGGCGCGGGCGGAATCGGCGAAGGTATCGACCCGGCACGCGCCGATGAAATGGTCGACAAATTCTGGCGCGATCATGGCCTACTGATAGTTCGTGCCGGCGGCCAGGCGGGTCTGTTTTCCGCCATTCTCGCCGGGTGGCCAGGAGGCCGCGCGCGCGAAGACTCCAAACCCATCACCAAGGAGGTCTCGTTATGAGTATCCAACTCCACGACCCAACGGCGGAGCTTTCGCCGAGCCAACGGCCGCGCCGGGCACCGCCCGAGACTCTCGAAGGCAAAACGGTGGCACTCTTCGATATCGGGAAAACCCGAAGCGACGAGTTTCTCGACAGCCTCGAAAAACTGCTTGCCGCCCGTGGCATTCAAACCGCCCGCTACGCAAAGCCCACTAACGCTAAGATCGCTCCTACGGAAACACTGCAGGCGGTTGCCACGGAAGCCGACCTCGTCGTTTCCGCGCTCGCCGATTGAGGCTCCTGCACGTCGTGCGGTCTGCATGACATCAAGGACCTCGACGATCGCGGCATTCCTGGCTGCTTTATCGTGACCACCGAATTCGAAGACGCCGCCGAGACGCAAAGCCAAGCGCTCGGATTCGAGCCCGCAATCGTCTGGGCCCCGCATCCGATCCAAAACCGGACCGAGGACGAACTCGCCCGGATCGCCGAAGAACTGGTCGATGAGGTATTGGCCCAATTGGTGAGCCCGGCCGGCTAAGCTCGAAAGGGCCAGCAATACTAACCTCTTGCAGCCTGGGCACTTGTGTCCGGTTGCGTGAGCGACTTTAATAATTTCTAGACAAATCAAAACCCAAAGGGGGGATACACGATGGCTTACGAAAGCATGATTGCGGAAATGATTATCCTGAACGGTCACGACGGTGATCCGATTCAGGCCTACACCGCGCGCCCGATGGGGGCCGGCCCGTTTCCGGGCATAGTATTGATCCATCATCTTCCGGGCTGGGACGAATGGTACCGGGAAACGACCCGGAAGTTCGCCCATCACGGATATGCCGCGATCAGCCCCAACCTCTACGAACGCGCGGGCGAAGGCAGCGCCGAAGACGTTGCCGCAAAGGTACGCGCCGACGGCGGCGTGCCCGACGCACAAATGGTCGGCGATGTGGACGCAGCAATGGATTGGTTGAAGGCGCAACAATTTTCCACCGGCAAGGCAGCCGTATTCGGCACATGCTCCGGCGGCCGTCATGCGGTGATCTATTGTTCAAAAACAGACAAGGCGGATGCCTGCCTCGATCTTTGGGGTGGACGCGTCGTGATGCCGGAAGAAGACCTAAACGAAAAACTGCCGCAAGCGCCGATCGACATGACCGCCGATCTCAGCTGCCCGATCCTCGGCCTCTTCGGCAATGATGACCAGGCACCTAGCGCCGAGCAGGTCGACCAGCACGAAGAAGAACTGAAAAAGCATGGCAAAGACTATGAATTCCATCGCTATGACGATGCCGGCCACGGATTCTTCTACTACAATCGGCCGCTGCATCGGGTCGAACAATGCAACGATGGTTGGGAAAAACTCTTCGCCTTCGTGAAAAAGCACGTCGGATAAGGAGCGATCAAATGTGCACATCGATCCTTGAGATCATCGAATGCGACGGCTCCGGCAAGAGCCCGGAAGGTTGGGTCAAATTCACTCATGCCGCGGTGACCTTCGACCATCCGCACCACGCGATGCTCGACGATGCGGTCACCATAGACTTCGTCAACAAGGCGCTCACTCCGGGAACCCGTGTCGGCGTCGAACTGACACTGGAAACCGCCAAGGCCCTGCACGCGGCGCTCGGGCGGGTGATCGTCGACGTGGAGGAAGACATAAAAGACCGGCCGCGCGCGGGTAAGTTCGCCGAGGCGGCGTAACGTTTAAGCCATAAGGGTAGGCGCAGGGTTCGCACCGCCCTATCCGGACAGTTTCTTCCGGAGAAGCTCGTTAACGGCCTTCGGGTTGGCCTTGCCACCTGTCGCCTGCATGACCTGACCCACGAACCAGCCGATGGCTTTCATATTGCCGCCGCGCACTTCCGCCGCATTGTCGGGATTATCCGCAATGACCTGATCGACCGCAGCTTCGATCTCGCCGGTATCGGTAATCTGTTTGAGCCCCTTTTCCTCTACGATGGCCGCTGCATCTTTTCCGCTCGCCCACATTTCATCGAACACTTCCT
>DLVK01000476.1:0-2763 GCA_003444235.1 Rhodospirillaceae bacterium | reverse complement strand
AGTATCACGATGCCCTCGCCTCAAGCGACGCAACTTTGCATCTAAGCTATCGTCTCGAGCACTGCAATGGACGAGATTTCCTGAAAATGATCTTCGCCCACCTCGCCCAAGTACCATTGCTACGCCAACCTCTCCCGTCACTTGACGATACGGAAGCTCACGATACGCATTTGGGGGCTATTACCGATGAATTGGCAACATTGATCAAGTCACCGGAAGCGCGTGAATTTTTCTCCAATTACCAAAAACTTTCCTCAACTCAGGACGGCTTCCCAAGCTTCAATTTTCCATCCGAAGAACTAATTCAGTTCTATAGGGTTCGCCACGAGACCGCGGTTGTTCCCGACGATGTTCCCGAAAATATTCTCGCATGGATAAAGAGCCGCGATTTCTTCTCTGCTGACGAGTTGGAAAACATTTTGCTGTCCGGTGAAATGCGAAGCCAGGTTCTGTCCGCGCTTGAAGGCGCGGGGCTCATCGAAAGCCGCCTCTAGGGGCGTCCTATTTCGAGCGAACTGCAGGCAATAAACCTATCAACCTGGCCATGAACACAGCCAAATAAAGTACGCCTAGCGCGGCTTCCAAGGCCGCTAAGTTACGGGCGAACGCGGAACTCGCGACAAAGTCGCCATAACCGAGGGTCGTCAAGCTGGAGAGACTGAAATAGTAGATCTGGTTCCAAGCCTCCGCAAAGTGGCCCGGCAACGCAAATACACTTCCTGGCACCAGACTTTCCATCAACGCAAACCCAAGCGCCCAAATGATACTGAACATCAAATAGACGGCGACGCCTCCAGCGAGAATGTCGACCGTGACCCGGTCCGCCTCGATGAGCGCCCGGATCACATGATAAAGCGATACCGACATCACGAAGATAAATCCGATTTGTGCAACCGCGAGGAACAACCGCTCTTCCGCAAGCGGTGTTGAAAACCGCAACACCAGCCATAGGCTCGCCACGACCAATATTGTCACTCGCCGCGCAAGTTTTTCAGTCGCCGTAAATACGACCGATATCAGTGTGAACCAAAAAACCAACGCGAGCAGCAATCCCCCATCCTCGATTTGTTCGAGAAATGGTGTCACCAGGATCATTGCTAGTACGGAGGCCAGTAGAAAAGTAAATCGATGTTCCCTTGAGACCAGGCTTGCGACCATGCTTTAGCCCTCGCGATTAAACGTGACCGTAACTCAGCATAGCATCGGCAACTTTAACAAATCCGGCAATGTTTGACCCTTTGAGATAATCCACACCGTCTTTTCCTTCGCCATATTGGACGCAAGAGTCGTGGATATTCTTCATCATATCTTCCAAGAGCTGACGTAAGCGATCCTCATCCCAAGCGATGCGCGCACTGTTCTGACTCATTTCAAGTCCCGACACGCCAACGCCACCAGCGTTGACCGCCTTCGCCGGCCCGAACAATACGCCGGCCTCTTGGAAATTTTCGACGGCACCCTGCTCGCACGGCATGTTCGCCGCTTCAGCCACTGATTTAACGCCGTTCTTGATCATCATCGCCGCCTCTTCAGGACTGACTTCGTTCTGAGTTGCGGACGGGACCGCACAATCGGCTTCGACACCCCACGGGCGCCCCTCGCCAAAAGTAATTTTGTCGAATTCGTCCGCAGCCTCGGAGATACGCCCCCGCCGCACCGTCTTGAGATCCTTGATCCAGTCGATTTGCTCTTGCGTAAATCCATCGGGGCAATGAATGAAACCGCCGGAATCGGACATTGTTATCGGCGTAGCACCAAGATGCAGGCACTTTTCGGCCGCATGAGTCGCAACGTTGCCAGAACCGGAAATCAACACCCGTTTCCCCTCCATCGTGTCCTTGTGCTGCTCCAACATGTTACGAAGGAAGAAGACAGCGCCGTAACCTGTCGCTTCGGTACGCATTTTCGAACCGCCGAATTCCAACCCCTTGCCCGTTAACACACCAACGAACCGATTTGTGATGCGCTTGTATTGGCCGAACATAAAGCCGATCTCCCGGCCACCGACACCGATATCACCGGCCGGCACGTCGGTATCTTCACCGATATGGCGATAGAGTTCGGTCACAAAAGATTGGCAGAACCGCATCACTTCGTTGTCTGACTTGCCCTTGGGGTTAAAATTAGCTCCACCCTTGCCGCCGCCCATGGGAAGACCGGTCAAACTATTCTTGAAGGTCTGCTCGAAACCCAAAAATTTAAGAATCGATTGATTGACGCTGGGATGAAATCTAATCCCGCCCTTATAGGGCCCAATCGCTGAGTTGAATTGCACACGAAAGCCGCGATTAGTTCGGATGTTTCCCTCATCATCGGTCCACGGAACACGGAACGACACCACCCGCTCGGGTTCCGCCATGCGTTCCAAGATTTGCATTTCATGATAGATCGGCTTGTCCGAAATATAGGGAAAAATCGACGACGCAACCTCTAAGACCGCTTGGACGAATTCGGGCTCGCCTGGATTTCGCTTTTTCACGCCTTCCATATAGCGTTCGAGATATTCCTGCGTTTTCGCCTCACTCGCATGTACTTTTGACATTGTTCGTTCCCAATCGTTGTGACCAGCCGGCCTTTTAAGTTCCACCGAGACTTTACATCATCGCTTCGTTTTCACGTGATCTCTTAATGACACATTTTATTGATTTATAAGGAACTGTTTGTGATACACACGCGGCTTCTTTTGTCGTGGACGCCGAGACCTATTAATTAGTATTGGTTGGCAAGAACCGGATGGACGGGTGGCAGAGTGGTCGAATGCGG
>DLVK01000273.1:0-3459 GCA_003444235.1 Rhodospirillaceae bacterium | reverse complement strand
GGTCACATATGGAATTAGGTATCGAAAAGGCTGTGCCGTGTTGTGATTACCTTTTGGAACTTGAGAAAACGCCGCGCGATTTTAGTTATTTTCCAGGCAATGAACCGCTCGACATACGAAAATTATGGAATTCCGATGGATTTAAAAGAATTCGAGGTTCCAGAGACATCCGCGGGTCGTTTAATGAATGCAAAGATTGTCGACAATTGAATCTTCGCGTCTTCGATCCCTTAGACACATATTTGTTTGGCGCGCCTAATCTTCACGATGGGACTCTCAAGCCGGCGCAAATTGAAAATATTGAGGCCTATATCAACGCCTTTTGGAGACGCGATGAAACTATCGAATACAGTCCAATAACCTTTGGTATTTGGACAACATATCGTTGCAATATCGCTTGCGTCCATTGCTACCAATTAGATGACCGCGATACTTACAAAATGTTTGATTTTACCTTGGAAGCTTTTGAAAGCATGATTCCAGATCTCGAAAAATCTCTAAGCCTTTACTTTGCAGGCGGTGAATTTCTTGTCTCGAAAGACGCTCGAAAAATATTGAACCGCATTGCAGCGGAACCGAGTCTGGATCATTTAGGCACAACCATCGTCACGAATGGACTTCTACTTCATCATTTTGAAAACGATATACGTTCGCTTCCCCACCCGTTTGTTAGCGTCAGTGTTGATGGTATAGGCGAAATTTACAATGAGGTCCGTGTTGGCTCGAATTGGAATAAAGTTGAGAGAAATATTTTGGCCCTCAAAGATTGGACCAATTCAGCGGGCGAAAAAATTGATTTTAATGTCACGACAGTTGTTACCGCATCAGTGCTGCCTTACCTAGAACAGGTAATTAACTGGGCGCTTTCACATGACATCACTATCGACTTTCATTTTCCGCGCGACCTGACCATTGCAGATGAAAATATTGTGGCATTCGACGACACGCGCAAAAGCGTAGGCGATTACCATCAAATGCTAAACCGATGCATCGAAAAGCTACATTTATTTGGGCGCAACGAATGGTCGACCCTAAACATCCTGAAAGGGATTCTGGACGCGCGTGAAGAAGGTATTGTCATGTGACGCGATTATTTCGAAGCAATCGAATCTTGACGGTTTCGATATAGTGCGCCCCTGATCGCCAGTCCTCATTTACGTACCTGGAGAGCGAATGACGCCGTCTTTTTCCAATGCGTCGATGTCTTCATCGCTCATGCCGAGCAGGCCGCCGAACACGTCCTGATTGTGTTCGCCTAAATCCGGATAGAATTCGATCTCCGACATTTCGTATTCGGAAAGATTGATCGGGCTTTGGGGCAACACGACGTTGCCCAGATCGGGGTGCTCGAAATGCTTCAGCATGCCGCGCGAATGCATATGGGGGTCTTCCATCACCTCCGCCACGTCGCGCACGGGCGAGGAGGGGATTTTCGCTTTCCGCAGGGCCGCGATCGCTTCGTCGCGCGGGTGTTGGCTCGTCCATGCCTCGACGATCCGATTGACTTCGTCATCCCGCGCATGGCGTGTCAGGCGTGTCTCGAAGTCGGGATTGTCACGCAGGTCTTCGCGGCCGATGACCGTCAAAATCCGATCCCAATGAACTTCGGCGACCGCCTGAAGGACGAGATACTTTCCGTCCTTACAAAGATACCGGCCGTAGGGCGAGGACAGCGAACCGGATTTATCGCCGCGACGAGGGGCTTGTTTGCCCGTGAGGTGAACGTTGCCGATCTGCGAGGTTAAAACGAAATACAAGGCCTCGATCATCGCGCACTCGACCAAGGTGCCTTTCCCGGTTTTTTCGCGGCCGATGATCGCCTGCATGACGCCCGCATGCATGTGAATGCCCCCAAGGAAGTCGACCGGGGTCCCGCCGGCCCGCGCCGGGGGGCCGTCCAGTTCGCCGTTGATGCTCATCAGCCCGCCATCGGCCTGAACCGTGTGGTCCATGGCCAGCAAATCGCGGTCCGGCCCAGATATGCCGTAGCCGCTGCCGGTGGCGTAGATCAGGCGCGGATTGATTTCCTTTAAAACTTCGTAGCCAACGCCGAGGCGATCCATCACCCCGGGGGCATAATTTTCCAGCAAGACATCGGCTTCCTTAACCAGCGCCTTCAGAATTTCCTTACCCTTGGGATTTTTCAAATCAAGCGTGACGCTGCGCCGGTTCGAATTGAGCATGGCGAACTGTATCGGCGGCACATCGGAGACCTCACGGCGCCGAATACGCTCGCCGGTCACCGGCTCGACCTTGATGACATCTGCACCGGCCATTGCCATCAAAAACGCGCAATAGGGTCCTTGATAGATTTGCGTTAAATCTATGACTCGAATGCCTGTTAATGGCTGCATTGATTTTCCTTTGGGTTTCGGCTGCTAAGACGACTTTCAGCAGACATTACATAGGCTGCAGCCCCAAAGGCTAGTCACATGCCGGTTCGTCAACCCCGTCCGAAGAACGGCATCTCCGGGGCCATGACGGTGGCGAAGGGGATATTCGCGTCGAGCGGCATGTTGGCCATGTGGACGACCAGGTCGCCGACTTCTTGTACGTCGACGCGGTCTTCGGGCTTCATCGAGCCGTCCGGCTGCAAAATGCCGGTCGCCATGCGTTCGGTCATCGGCGTCACCGCATTGCCGATATCGATCTGGCAGACAACGATATCGTGTCCGCGGCCGTCGAGATTGCCGGATTTGGTAAGCCCGGTGATCGCATGCTTGGTCGAGGTATAGGGCGCGGAGAAGGGTCGTGGGGTCGTTGCCGAAATCGATCCGTTATTGATGATACGGCCCCCCTTCGGGTCCTGCGCCTTCATCACCCGGAAGGCTTCACGCATACCGTAGAAGGTGCCGGACAGGTTGGTGTCGACGACCTGTTGCCATTGTTTGTCGGAAAGCTCGTCCATGGGGACCGGCCGCGCGCCACGCCCGGCATTGTTGAAAACCACATCGACGCGGCCGAACTTATCGACCGTGGCGTCGAATAGGGCACGAACCGCGTCCGAGTCTCCCACATCGACCGACATGGCAAGCGCCATATCGTCGGAAACGCCGGATTCAGCAATGGCTTCGTCGAGCGGTTCGGTCCGGCGGGCGCAGACGGTTACGGCATATCCCGCTTTCCACAAGGAAAGGGCCGCATTCCGGCCGATGCCGGCGCCGGCGCCGGTGACGATGGCGACGCGTGTCATAGCTCTCTCCCGAGGGTCAGTGGCTGCCTGGCAGATCCTCTTCGAGGATCGACATATTGAGCGCGTAAGAGACTTCGCCTTCGTCCACATCGCGGTAGATCACGCCGAGAAACTCGTCGCCGATATAAAATTCGGCCGGCAAGGTGTCTTTTTCCGGCGGTTGCAAGGTGATCTCGCTATTGCCGAAGGTCTGGCGCAAATAGGCTTGCACCCGATTGATTTCATTGTGGTTCATGGCTGCGCATCCCGCCGTTTTAGTGTGACCC
>DLVK01000224.1:0-3989 GCA_003444235.1 Rhodospirillaceae bacterium | reverse complement strand
GTCCAAGCGGCAACCGCTATGGAGACCCGGCGGGCCATCCGGCGCTTGCCGTGAGCGGCGCGCACGCCGAAACACGAGTGTTACAGACCGGCAGCGACGATAGGGTCGAAAATATGTGGGCCTTCGCAGATGCAGCATTCTCTTTGCTGATTGAGGCCCTGGAACGGGATAAATCCTAAGAGCGCGGATATGCCGCATGTGCGAAGAAAGTCATAAAATACAATAAAATCAATGACTTGATATTTTCTCGCTCGGACGACACCGGCCGCAACATAACTTCCTGCTTGCCACATTTTCCCTATTTAACTACCCTTTAGGCATTACTTTCTACGGATTCTGAGGAAGTGCCACCGTAGACGCCCCGTGGCAGAGACCAGCGGGCGAGCTCTTACCAGCATTGCGACACGCTTCGCGCCGGTGGCCCATTTCGGACCGTTTTGTGGGGCGGTGCCTATCGAACTCGAATTCGATAGGGTCGGCTCCCGCTACCCGAAAGCAAATTTCAGTGTGGCGCATAAATGGTGGGGAAAATTGAAGGAGAGA
Source organism: Rhodospirillaceae bacterium (assembly GCA_003444235.1). GTDB lineage: Bacteria > Pseudomonadota > Alphaproteobacteria > UBA8366 > UBA8366 > UBA8366. Next base: position 3,446 of record DLVK01000224.1, on the reverse strand, counting down.
ATGTCGTTGCCTAATCGTGACTATACGATTGCGAAGGGTTATCCCGAGCGCCAGGGCTTGTATGACAGCCGCAACGAGCACGATGCGTGTGGCATCGGCTTTGTGGCTAATATTAAAGGCCGTAAAAGCCACGACATCGTCCAGCAAGGTCTCCAGATATTATGCAATATCACCCATCGCGGTGCGGTTGGCGCAGATCCGAAAGCGGGTGATGGCGCCGGCATTCTCATTCAGATTCCGGACGAGTTCCTGCGTAGCGAATGCGGTGACCTCGGTATCGAGTTACCGCCATTTGGCGATTACGCCGTGGGTGCGGTGTTTTTGCCGCAGGATGCGGAGCTTCGCCGGACCTGCGAAGAAATTCTGGAAAAGTACATTGTCGCCGAGGGCCAGGAGGTGCTGGGGTGGCGCGACGTTCCTGTCGATAACAGCGATCTCGGTTATTCGGTTAAGCCGACGGAGCCTCGCATCCGTCAGGTCTTCGTCCGGCGCGGTGAAAACTGCGTCGATACGGATGCGATGGAACGGAAACTTTTCGTCGTCCGCAAACAGGCGGAAATCGAAATCGACGCGATGGGCGCCGACTATGCGGATTTTTATATCGCGTCATTTTCGGCCCGCACTATTCTCTACAAAGGCATGGTATTGGCCGATCAGGTCGGTGTGTTCTACCTGGATTTACAAGACGAACGCCTCGTATCTGCGTTGGCGCTCGTTCACCAGCGGTTTTCCACCAATACCTTCCCGACCTGGAAGCTTGCCCAACCGTTCCGGATGATTTGCCACAACGGCGAAATCAATACGGTGCGTGGCAATACGAATTGGATGAATGCACGTCGTCATTCGATGAAGTCGCAGCTATTCGGCGACGATATGGAAAAGGTTTGGCCGTTGATTGCCGAAGGCCAATCGGATTCCGCCTGTTTCGATAATGCGCTCGAACTATTGATTAGGGGCGGATACTCGCTGGCTCATGCGATGATGCTGCTGATTCCGGAGGCTTGGAGCGGTAACAAGCTGATGGATGAACAGCGCCGGGCCTTCTACGAATATTATGCCGGCCTCATGGAGCCATGGGACGGCCCCGCTGCCGTTGCGTTTACCGATGGTCGTCAGATCGGTGCAACACTGGATCGCAATGGTCTGCGACCGGCTCGGTATCTCGTTACCGAAGATGACACGGTGCTGATGGCGTCTGAAATGGGCGTGATGCCGGTTCCTGAGGAAACCATCGTTCAGAAATGGCGCCTGCAGCCGGGCAAGATGCTGCTTATAGACCTCGAAGAGGGACGCATAATCGACGATGGGGAAATTAAAGCGCAGCTTGCAGCTGACAACCCGTATCAGGATTGGCTCGACCAAAGCAGGATGCCGCTTCGCAAATTACCGGCGCAAACGAAGGACCGTGAATCGATTTTCAACGATCCGCAAATACTCAATCGCCAGCAGGCCTTCGGCTATACGCAAGAGGATTTGAAATTCCTGATGGCGCCAATGGCGGCGACCGGCCAAGAAGCGATCGGTTCGATGGGTTTCGATATGCCGGTGGCGCCTTTCTCGGAACGCCCAAAACTTCTCTACACCTATTTCAAACAGCTGTTTGCCCAAGTCACCAACCCGCCGATCGACCCGATCCGCGAAGAACTGGTGATGTCGCTGAGTTCTTATATCGGCCCACGGTTGAATCTTTTAGGCCTCAAAAACGATCCGGATTATCGTCGTCTCGAAGTACGTCAACCGATACAAACCGACGGAGCGCTCGAAAAAATTCGGGCTATCGGGGAGATCACCGACGGCACTTTCCGTTCGATTGTTCTCGACATTACTTACCCATCCGAAGAGGGTGTCGACGGCATGCGGCCCGCTCTGGACGTATTGCGCGATCAGGCGGAACAAGCCTGCGCGGACGGCTTCAATATCATTATATTGAGCGACCGATCGATAGGTGCAGAACGGATACCGATACCGGCCCTACTGGCGACCGGCGCGGTTCACCATCATCTGGTACGGAAGGGATTGCGGACCGGCGTTGGACTCGTGGTCGAGACTGGCGAAGCACGTGAAGTCCATCATTTCTGTTTGTTGGCCGGCTATGGCGCGGAAGCCATCGTGCCGTATCTCGCATTCGAGACATTGTCGGACATGAAGAGTGAAATGCCGGAGGAACTGAGCGAGCGGGAAATTCGATCCCGTTACATCAAGGCCATCGGCAAAGGTATGTTGAAGGTGATGTCCAAGATGGGCATCTCCACCTACCAGTCATATTGCGGCGCGCAAATATTCGATGCGGTCGGCCTCGAAAGCGAATTCGTCGATGAATTTTTCTTCGGGACCCATTCCGCAATCGAAGGCGCGGGTCTGGAACAAATCGCAGAAGAAACCGTACGGCGTCACCGTATCGCCTACGGGAACGTGCATATTTTCCGGAGTTTTTTGGATGTCGGAGGCGATTATGCCTACCGCATTCGTGGCGAGGAGCATTTCTGGACACCGGAAACCGTTGGGCATCTGCAACACGCAGTGCGTGCCGAAAAAGCCGACGACTACGAAAACTTCGCGAAAATTATCAACGACCAGACCAAACGCATGATGACCATCCGCGGTCTGTTGGTGTTGAAGCCGTCCGGACCTGCGGTGCCGATTGAAGAGGTCGAACCGGCGAGCGAGATCGTCAAGCGATTTGCGACCGGCGCCATGTCTTTCGGGTCGATTTCGCGCGAGGCGCATACCAACCTTGCCATTGCCATGAACCGAATTGGCGGCAAGTCGAATACCGGTGAGGGCGGCGAGGAGCCAGACCGTTTTATGCCCATGCCCAATGGAGATTCCAAGCGCTCCGCGATCAAGCAGGTGGCTTCAGGACGTTTCGGCGTGACGACGGAATATCTCGTCAACTCCGATATGATGCAGATCAAGATGGCGCAAGGCGCCAAGCCTGGCGAAGGCGGCCAGCTGCCGGGCCACAAGGTGGATGCGGTGATCGCAAAGGTGCGTCACTCGACACCGGGTGTGGGTCTCATCTCGCCGCCTCCCCATCACGATATTTATTCGATCGAGGATTTGGCGCAGCTCATTTACGATTTAAAGAACGCCAATCCGACTGGGGACGTTAGCGTCAAACTGGTTTCCGAAATCGGCGTCGGTACGGTTGCCGCGGGTGTTTCCAAAGCGAAGGCAGATCACGTCACGATTGCCGGCTTCGAGGGCGGCACCGGCGCGAGCCCGTTGACGTCTATCGCACACGCCGGTTCGCCGTGGGAAATCGGTCTCGCCGAAACCCACCAGACACTTGTCCTCAACGACCTCCGGCGGCGTATATGCGTGCAGGTCGATGGGGGGCTTCGTACCGGACGGGATGTGGTTATTGGCGCACTGTTAGGCGCCGACGAGTTCGGTTTTGCGACGGCACCTCTGATTGCATCCGGCTGCATCATGATGCGCAAATG
>DLVK01000405.1:7862-8154 GCA_003444235.1 Rhodospirillaceae bacterium | reverse complement strand
CAATTTGGCGATCATCGGATCGTAGTAGACGGAAATATCGCTACCTTCGACGACACCGCTATCAATGCGAATTTCTTCTATCCCATCGGGTTCGCGATAGCGCACCAGACGGCCGGTCGATGGTAAAAAGTTGCGTGCCGGATCTTCCGCATATACGCGGGCTTCGATCGCCCAACCTGCGGTTACCACTTCGTCCTGATTCATGGACAGCTTTTCACCGGCAGCGATTGCGATCATTTGCTCGACCAGATCCAAACCGGTGACATATTCGGTCACCGGATGTTCCACCTGC
>DLVK01000405.1:0-7564 GCA_003444235.1 Rhodospirillaceae bacterium | reverse complement strand
TCGGTCACCGGATGTTCCACCTGCAACCTTGTATTCATTTCGAGGAAATAGAAGTTTTGTTCCTTATCAGCGATGAACTCCACCGTGCCTGCGGAGCAGTAATCGACCGCCTTTGCCAATGCCACGGCCTCGGCGCCCATCGCCGCACGGGTCTCCGGGTCAAGAAATGGTGAAGGCGCCTCCTCGATTACCTTTTGGTGGCGACGTTGAATCGAGCATTCCCTTTCACCTAAGTGAATCACATTGCCGTGCTTGTCACCCAATACCTGTATTTCGATATGCCGTGGCTCTTCGATATACTTTTCGATGAAAATGCGATCGTCCCCGAAGCTACTTTTCGCTTCACTCGCCGCCAATCGAAATCCTTCGGCCAATTCCGTCTTGTCGTATGCGACCCGCATTCCTTTGCCACCGCCACCCGCTGACGCTTTGATCATCACCGGATATCCGATTTCGGCCGCAATCTCAGCAGCCTTCTTGGCATTCTTCACTATTCCTAGGTGGCCCGGGACAGTAGATACCCCGGCTTTGTCCGCGATTTTCTTTGATTCGATTTTGTCGCCCATCGCCGCAATTGCATCCGGCGCGGGGCCGATGAAAGTTATGCCTGCTTTATCCAATGCCTGAGCGAAGTCGGCATTTTCCGACAAAAAGCCAAAGCCGGGATGAACCGCTTCGGCGCCGGTTTCTTTTACCGCAGCAATGATTTTTTCGATTTGCAAATAACTCTCTGCCGCCGGTGCGGGACCGATATGTACTGCTTCATCGGCCATGCGCACATGCTGTGCCGATGCATCAGCATCCGAGTAGACCGCTACTGTTGCAATCCCCAAACGCTTGGTCGTGCGCATGATCCGGCAAGCGATTTCACCGCGATTGGCTATTAAAATCTTTGCAAACATCAATCAATGCCGGCTCTTGTCACTGTACAAATACTCCGCCTGGCCGTCGGGACGACCGCAGCATCACGTGGTACACTGTCTCCGGTTCAATTGCCAGATCGTGGTCCTTCCCACGTCGAAATCCATATGAGCAACGACGTCACTTTTGCCGAAGCCGCCGCCATCGCGAAACGCGTTAAAGCGATGCCCTATTGGTACCACCGTATAGAGCTGCCAGGCGGACTTGTGACCCCGGGTTGGGCACCAATCCATCCGCCTTCCTACAAAATACCCCAAGACCTAACCGGAAAGAGAATTCTCGATATCGGCGCCTGGGATGGATACTGGACGTTCGAAGCGCTCAAACGAGGAGCATCGCAAGTTATTGCCATAGACGATTTTTCTGATTTTTTGGGATCTTTAAACGACCAAGACCGCCCAGGCTGGGACACCTTCGATCTGTGTCGTGACGTTTTGGGGTACAGCGAGGACCAGTGTCAGCACCACGACATGAGCATTTATGATCTCTCTGTGGATACGTTCGGCAAGTTCGATATCGTGTTTTGTTTCGGCGTGTTGTACCACCTCCGCCATCCCCTGTTAGGTTTGGACAAAATTGGCGAAGTCGCCAATGAAGTCTGGATCGAGTCCGCAATCTGCGACGACTACAGCACATATAAAGGCGGAGTCGGGCATGGCTATGGAAACGATATGGTTATGGAATTTTATCCAACCGATCAGTACGGAAACAACGACACAAACTGGTGGGCCCCAACGCTCATTTGCCTAGGTGCAATGGCAACCGCCGCCGGCTTCACAAAAGCACATATGTGGAAACTTACTGAAAAGCCCGATGCAGTAAATGTCTGTCGCGGATTCGTCCACGGGACAAAAAACTAAGCCGCCGCAGCCACCTCTGCCACTGCCTCCGCCGCACGCGCCACTTGATCCGAACTGACATCAAGGTGAGTAACGGCTCGCATTTCCTGTCGGTTCTTCACGCCGATTCTGACGCCGCGTTCGAGAAGTTTTTCGTGAAAATCGTTAGCATCGAGACCAGTCCGTTCAACGCTGAAGAAAACCAGGTTGGTTTCTACCGGCCATAGATCGATCCCGTCGACGCCCGACAATCCATCGGCAAATTTCGTTGCCAACGCATGATCGTCTGCAAGACGGTCAACATTGTTTTCCAGCGCATAGACGCCGGCCGCCGCCACGATACCCGATTGTCGCATTGCACCACCCAAGCGCTGTTTCCAACTCCATGCCTGTTCGATGAAGTCAGCAGATCCGCATAACACCGCACCCACCGGACAACCAAGTCCTTTGCTGAGATCGATCCAAAGTGAATCGAAAGGTTCTGCAAAATCAGCCGCGGTAACATTACTGGCCACCGCCGCATTCAGCATCCGCGCGCCATCCATATGCATGATTAAATCATGTCGCTTGGCGACTTCAGCAACTTCACGAATAGTCTCCAAAGGCCAAACCGATCCCCCGCCCGCATTCGATGTCTGCTCGATTTCAATCATACGAGTGCGAGGAATGTTACGCTTGACCGAACTCACAGCTGCTTCCGCTTGTTCGGCTGTAAAAATCCCTCTTTTGCCGTCGATTGCCCGTATCTGTGCGCCTGCTAGGGCTGCTGCGCCACCGGATTCGGAATTAATGATATGAGAAGTCTTATCGGCAATAATTTCGTCACCGGGCCGACAATGGACCAAGATCGAAGCCTGATTGCACATGGTACCCGACGGCATAAAAACAGCTGCTTCTTTGCCGGTTAATTCGGCAGCCATTTCGCACAACCGGTTAACACTCGGATCTTCACCCCGTTGTTCATCGCCGACCGGCGCTTCTGCCATTGCTTCGCGCATGCCCGGCGACGGACGCGTTTGGGTATCGCTATGCAAATCCACTTCAACTTCGACCATATGCATTCCCTATCGACTATCTTTTTTGAAGATTTCGAATAATCCCATCACATAGGCCACATGCAAAGCCAAAATTCCGCCCCATCCCACCATTGGCAGCAAAAACCAAGGATTTTCAGGACCGGTCAATATATTAACCGGCACAAGTACCGCCATCGCAGCCCCATAAAGAGCGAGATGCCAAATGAATTGGCGCAGTCGCTTGCGACCTTCAATTACGTCGGGCTGAGGGTCCGATGCCATACTTGCCTAAAGCGGAATGTTGTCGTGTTTCTTCGGTGGATTCTGAAGCTGTTTGTTGGCCAACATCTTCAGTCCCCGGCAAAGACGAAACCGCGTGTTATGCGGCATGATGACATCGTCGATGAAACCATATTGTCCGGCGACAAAGGGATTGGCGAACTTTTCTCGATACTCTTCCGTACGCTCGGCGATTTTATCCGCATCCCCCAAATCCTGCCTGAAAATAATCTCCACTGCCCCTTGGGGCCCCATCACAGCAATTTCCGCACTCGGCCATGCATAGTTGAGATCGCCCCTCAGGTGCTTGGAACTCATCACATCGTAAGCACCGCCATAGGCCTTTCGGGTGATCACGGTGAGCTTCGGCACAGTCGCTTCCGCATAGGCAAATAGTAGCTTTGCACCGTGTTTGATTATGCCGCCGTACTCTTGCGCCGTACCTGGCAGAAATCCGGGTACATCGACGAAGGTCAGGATGGGTATCGAAAAACAATCGCAGAACCGCACAAACCGTGCCGCCTTGCGCGATGAGTCAATATCGAGACAACCGGCTAGGACCATCGGTTGGTTTGCGATGATACCAACCGGGGCGCCGCCCATTCGTGCAAAACCGGTAAGAATATTCTTTGCAAAATCCGGCTGCACTTCGAAAAAGTCTCCCTCATCGACAACTTTCGTAATCAACTCGAGCATGTCATAGGGCTGACTGGGATCAGGCGGCACAAGCGTATCGAGCGAATCTTCCATGCGTTCGATAGGGTCTTCGGTAGCACGCTCCGGCGGCCTTTCTCGGTTCGACAGCGGCAGAAAATCGAAAAATCGCCGCAACTGGACAATCGCCTCGATATCGTTCTCGAAGGCGAGATCGGCCACGCCCGATTTCGCCGTATGGGTCGACGCGCCACCCAAATCTTCCGCCGAAACTTCTTCATGGGTCACGGTTTTGACCACGTCGGGCCCGGTCACGAACATGTAAGAGCTATCTTTAACCATGAAAATAAAATCGGTCATCGCCGGCGAGTAAACTGCGCCGCCGGCGCAGGGGCCCATGATCAATGAAATCTGCGGGATGACACCCGATGCCAAAACGTTTCTTTGAAACACGTCCGCATATCCCGCGAGTGATGCAACGCCTTCCTGGATGCGGGCACCGCCGGAATCGTTCAATCCGATAACCGGGGCCCCCACCTTCATCGCTTGATCCATGATTTTACAAATCTTGCGCGCGTGTGCCGCTGAGAGCGAGCCGCCGAAAACCGTAAAATCCTGGCTAAAAACAAACACCTGTCGGCCATTTATGGTGCCATGGCCAGTGACGACGCCATCGCCCGGCACACGCTGTTCCTCCATACCGAAATCACGGCAATCATGCTCGACGAACATGTCCCACTCTTCGAAGCTATCTTCGTCGAGCAATGCCTCGATGCGCTCCCGCGCGGTCAGCTTACTCTTTGCATGCTGCGCGTCGATGCGTTTCTGGCCACCGCCAAGACGGGCCCGCTCGCGCCTTTCTTCGAGTGCTCGGATTATATCGGCCATATGGAATCCTCCATGTCCCGCATAGCACTTAGGTCTTTACCAATGCAAGGAACCGCGCCGCATTTCTTATATCGTCCGCCTGCCGATTTAATCGGGCAGTCAACTCTTCGTCCTCTCCCCAACGCGCTATCTGATGACGCTCGTCCAATTGGCAAGCAACAATGCATTGGTCAGCATCGATTTCCTCCTCCAGAACAGCAAGAGCCAAAACCAACGAACCACATGCCTGGGTCAAATTCGCCAATCCCGATAGACCGAATACATCCATTTTGGAGAGGACACCGCGAAAGCACTCCACGCTTTCTGGGGATTGGGCCACGGGCATCACACCATCGGTTACCTTCAACGGTGCTTCATAACGTTTCTCCGCCCACTCCACGAGCGGTTGCCAACTCTCCCATTGTTGTGCCTGTAAGGTCGCCGGTTCATCGGCGCGGTAACAAAGAAGATCGGTGCCCGCATACGCCAACACCGTATCCATCACCGAGCCTGTATCGGGCCTTACCCGGTCAATCGCAGTACTAGCAAGCTGCATATTTGGCATGGATGACGCATCGATGACCTCATCCTGCTCCGCCCATTCGTCTGCGATTGCCTCAGCGAGCGCCTCGCATGGCAATTTAAGTTCCGCCTTGGCAGGGGTACGTACGGACTGACCGTCGAGAGTGACGGAAAACCCTCCGTCACACGCAACAGCCGCCGCTTCCTTGTAAAACCGTTTCAGCGTGTCCTACCGGCCGAAAAGCCCTTTGATCGCGTCACCGGGTTTTTTCAAAATCTCTTTTGGTTTCTCGAGAATCTTTTTCGGATCTGGTTTCTTGATAATGTCCTTCACCGCATCAACGGGCGACTTGGACGCAGGTTTGCTCTCGGTCTTGGCAACTTTGACACAGCCTGCATTGGATGCCGGGCCACTACTGCTGCCTCCGCCTGCTCCCACAAGTCCCAGGACACCTCCAGCAGCGCCTTTGAGCAATTTTCCACCGACCTGTCCGGCGAGTGCCAAAGCATCCACGGTATAATCCGGGTTGGCCAACGTGCCGACGATCTTCACCGGCGCTTTGGTCGACCGTCCGCCGATCTTAATGTCCGGATTGACTCCATAGTTGATCTGCTCGTTCTTGAGATTCACCGTACCGCCACCGATCAAAGCGATCCAATCGGTGTCGAACTCCATCGCCTTACTAGTAGAAAGACCATTTTTAATTTCGAGACGTTTCACACCGCAATTGATCACCGTGTAGATCGGCTTATTACCCGCAATTAACTTGGTAATCGCAGTCATGAAACCGCCCATCATCTCTTCCATGGTATCGGTCTTAATTCGACCTTTGCCCATCGTAAAATCAAATTTACCGTTCAAACCGGATGCTATTTTGCGCGGCGAATTACCGTTACCGGCCATGTTCATGGCTACGCTGACGTCGCCATCCATTACGTCTTTCTGGCCCAACTGGGCGGCCAACTGACTAAGGCTCATCTTGTCGACCGACATATTGGTCGTCAGAGCCGCAACCGACCCCGACGCATTCAGGCGCAGGCCAGCTTTAACTGTTCCACCGGCGAGATTCATGGAAACCGGCGTCACCTTCAAATCGCCATTGTTCAGCCGCAGGGTCACTTTGATGTTTTCGACCTTTGTGGGTGTCGCAATCAATTCTTTGATGTCGAATTCTAGATCCGCATCCGCCGCCTTGAGCCCGGCCAAGGGAAGCGGAGTATCTGGGATGACATACTGGCCTTTGGCGGCACTTCCGCCGCCGCTCTTGGCAGCACCTCCGGAACTGGCCGGTTTCGAGTCACCCGCGGCCGGTTTGACGAAATCCGCAAGATCCAGCTTGTCGGACCTAAATCCACCCGCCACACGAGGTTTTCCGGGCAGAACAACGTTTAGCTTGCCTTCGAGCGTACTACCGCCGACGGTCGCCTTGATCCCTGACAGGCTGATACTTTTGGCAATATCACCGGCAATTTTCGCGGCCACATTATAGGGGCCTAAGGCCGGCACCGGCCCTTGCGCGAGCTCGGACATTTCAGACAAATCCTTACCCGATACGCTGAGAGCAATGTTGATACCTGAAGCCTTTTGCGGATTGGCTATGTGGCCTTTGATTTTGATCGTCGCGCCACCGGCTGCCATCGTCAGATCGATTGGCCAGGGCTTGGTTGGCTTTAACATTTCCGCCGGAGAGCCCAGCACTCCGTCCGCGGAAAACTTGGCTTTGTTGTAAGCCCCTTTCAACGCGATACCGAGCGGATCGGACTTACCTTTTCCCTTGATGGTGAAATCGTCGATAGCAACCACTAATGGGGCCGGCGCCTTGTGATCCTTGTAGACGAGCTTAGCGTCTTTAACCGTTACCGCTTGCACGACGAGATTAAGATCGCCACCGGATTTTTCAGCGGGCTGGTCTTTGGCGGGTGCCTTGGACTTGGCACCCTTACCGGCACCACCCTTTACGTCGAATTCGTAGTTCCCCTTTCCGGCTTTGTTTTTCTCGATCAGGATATCCGCGCCCTCGAGAATGATTCGGCGCACTTCGACGGCTCCGCTCAGTAAGGGAACGATCGAAACAACCGCCTCGAAGCGTTTGATTTTCGCCATATCCGGACGCGAACCCCACTTGGCGTTCTGGAATTTGACACCATTGACCGCAAGCCCGGGACTGAGCGTAAACAGATTGAGCTTGAGGTCGCCCTCGATTACCAAATTACGGCCGGTCGCTTTTTTCGCCTCGGGTTGAATCTCAGGCTTAAATTCATTGAAGTCGATGGTCATCAATACGGCAACGCCGGCAACCACCAGTGCGATCAACAGAAATCCGACAATCGCCAAAATTTTTCCGAAACGCTTCACGGTGTCCTCCATAGGTTTTGCAACGCCGGATACAGTTCGCTGCAATTATTCAAAATCGTTCTTGCGCCAGCATCCTTCAGCTCTTCGGCTTCATGGTAGCCCCAATCGGT
>DLVK01000347.1:0-2546 GCA_003444235.1 Rhodospirillaceae bacterium | reverse complement strand
CCGTATAGCCGCACAGCCTCCCGCGCCATCTCGATGACATAGCGATGCCGGCGCATATCCTCCGGGAGTAGATCATGGGTGCCCCGAACGGGCTGTAAACGGGCCATCGTTCAATCAACAGTTATGATTGTCATAGTAGGACGAAGGGCGGGACTGTGCCTGTCTCAATGCCAAATATCAAGCGAACCTGATCGGGCAAACCACTCTATTGCGTCGGTTTGACGGTGGCGTCGGATTGCTGCTGCGATTCTGCTGGCAAATCCTGCACCGCTTTGCCCGCTTTCAAAGCCACCGGATCGAGAAGCACATTCCGCCGTACCGCGCCTTTAGGCCCAATCGCTGGCACTTTCTCGCCGTCGACGGAAATTTCAATGCCACCCGCATTACCGGTCAGCAGTACCAGACCCTCCCGGTCGGGCATGTAATATTGATCGCCAGTGTAAAGCACTCGTGTCAGCAGCACTTCGTTTTTGTCTTCGTCCCGAATTTCAACCCAGGTCGCACCGATAGCTCGCATAACAATACGGCCACCGCCGGCCTCGTCACCGTAAACTACCGGTTCGCGCTCCTGAATAACCGCAGATCTGGGTGCGGTTTCGGCTTTCGGTGCCTCGGCCGGGGTTTCCGTGGCAACCGACTGCTCAGGCTCGAGTGAAGTTGCTGGCGGCGCCGACGCAATTTCTGTCGGGGCGGTGTCGGCCGTTTGCGGCTCAACAGCGGCATCGGTCGCCGGCGTGTCTGTATCTGCACTACCCTGTTCGACCGGAGGCTCGGTTTCCGTATCAATTGTAGTTTCAATCGGCGCCGGCGGCTCGGCAGCTTTCGCCGCAACCTGTTCGTTATGCACCGGTTCAGCAGCCGGCGGCGGCACGACTTTATTCTGCTCGGCAATTTCGCGCACCTTTTCGGGTAAGGGCGGCACAACTTCAGCGACCTGCTCGCCACTGTCTGAGAAATACATCCAGCCCGAATAAGCGGCGACCGCAAGCATCGCGGCGACAACCAGTACCGCCACACTCGGCACTTTGCCTTCGGGCAGAGGCGAGGGAAATACTAATTGCGTTGTGGAACTGAGGCCCCGCTGTTCAGCCTTGAAGCGTTCGACCACTGTGTCGCTATCGAGGCCCAAATGTTCCGCATAGGCTTTGACGAAACCGAGCGCATAGGTCGGGCCAGGCAATTCGTCGATCAAACTGTTCTCGATCGCCTGCAAATAGGGATAACGGATATGCAGGCTTTCCGAGACGTGGCGCAGATCAAGGCCACGTTCCTCGCGTTGCCGTCGCAATATCTCACCGACCGCAATCACCTGCTCGGCAGCTGCGGCTGCAGCTTCCGCTGATTCCGACAGGCCGCGTTGTCTATTACGGCCCAATTTCCAGTGGCCTTCCGCCATGCGTCGGTGCTCTCTCTAGCGTGGCGTGGGTCCTGTGCAGAGTAGTCGCAGTAGGATCCCATCGGATTGTTGTTGTTACCACCAACCATAAATCGGATGGCGATATTCTCCAAACACTAAGAGTCGTTAAATCGGAATTTGGTGCTTCTTGGCGAATTCCTCAAGATGCTCGCGCAGACTATGTTCCGAGGATGCCAACATCGGCACGAGTTGTTTTTCCAAGGCGCCCTGATCCAAGGCGCGCAACATTACCCGTGCCGCACCGATCGAGCCAGGGGGCATAGATAATGACCGATAACCCAGTGCAATCAATGCCATAGCCTCCACTGGCGTACCGGCCATTTCACCGCAAAGGCTGACGGAAACCTTTGCGGTATTGGCAGATTCCCGTACCGAATGCAGGAACTGCAACATTGCCGGTGACAACACATCGTACCGGTCTGCAACTCGTGGATTGTTCCGGTCGCTAGCAAACAAAAATTGCGCCAAATCATTAGAGCCCACAGACAAAAAATCTATCTTAGATAGCAATTGCGGCAATTGAAACGCCAGTGCCGGGATTTCCAGCATGCAGCCGACCTTGGTCGATTCGGGTAATGTTTCCCCGTTACTTTCGGCACGGTCGATTTCCTGATCGAGTAGAGCCCGGGCGCGATCCAGTTCCGAAACTTCTGATACCATCGGGAACATAATCCGCAACTCGCGCCCAGCAGCCGCGCGTATCAACGCGCGTATTTGAAGGCGCAGCAATGCCGGGCGATCAAGCGCTATTCGCAAAGCGCGCCAACCCATCGCCGGATTGTCGTCCTCGCTCGGGCGAAAATAGGGCAACAATTTATCGCCACCGATATCAAGCGTACGAAAGACGACGGGTTTGCCGCCCGCGGCGTCGAAATATTCTCGATACATTCGAGTCTGCGCGTCCATACGCGGAAACGTTGGGCTAACCATAAATGGTATTTCGGTCCGACATAGGCCAACGCCGTCGGCGCCAGCTTCGTCCAAACTGCGAAGCTCCATCGGCAAACCGACATTAATGTGCAGTTCAATTTCGACACCATCTTTGGTTATCGCTTCGAGATCACGACTAGCGACAAATTCGGCTCGCCGTTGAGCTCGGCTATCCACCGCTTCAGTGAAACTGTTCCAG
>DLVK01000138.1:0-2699 GCA_003444235.1 Rhodospirillaceae bacterium | reverse complement strand
CACGCATCGCGCCCATCCATGTCCGGCAGGCCTATATCCAAGAGGATGATGTCGAAGTAGCCTTCCTTGACGGTCTCCAGCGCATCTTTGGCGGTGCCGACCCCGACGGTCGCGAACTCTTCATGGAGCTGCAATTGCTCCTCGAGTGATTCACGAAGCGTTTCGTCGTCGTCAATGATCAAAACCTTCTTACCGGCCATGCGGCATCTCCCTGCCAATTCGCGGATTTTACACGGCGGGGTTACGAGTCCGGCCCACCTTTACGCCACCACATTTAAATCAATTTCGGCCTTTCGGCCAATAATTTGGCGTTTTCTACTCAAGATCACACAGGTTTGAAGTCTGTGCGGATAGATGAATTTACCGGCAATAATTGCCGCGCAGCGTCGATGCACTCCATTGAACTATTGAAAAGCCCGGATTTTCGCCGATTCCGCTGGCATTTTCCTTGCATCGTTCCATGCCCGAGAGGAAATTTTAATGACCGCAGCCATTAGCGCCAATCCCCATCCGCTTGCCCTACCGAAACCATATCCGGCGGGACCGGCACCATCACCAACGCCCGTCAAACAGGCCCCGCAACCAGCAACACCTGCGACGACCCCAGCGGTTGACGACGAAGAAATCGAACATCCATTTGCCGACATCGACCCTCAATATGAGGGGGAAACGATCCTTAAATCGGAAGCGGAAAAGGTTTGGGACGACGACCAATCGAAGGATTTGTTCGGTAAAGATGGATTCACCTTCGATGACTTCCTCGACATCATAAACCCGCTTCAGCATATCCCCGTGGTATCAACCATTTACCGTGCGATCACCGACGACCAGATCGATCCTGGGGCGCGATTAGCTGGTGGCGCACTTTATGGTGGCGGACTCGGCTTCGCCGGCGCGCTTTTCAATGCAGTGATCGAAAACGATACGGGCAAGGATATCGGCGAACATGCGCTGGCTTTAGTTGGAATCGGCGATGATAATGAGGCCCCGGCAGACATCGCTGCGCAAGCCGTCGGTCAAGCAGCAAATGACAAAACATCTACAGCTCAGCCCGCGAACCCCAATCAGGCCGGCGGTAATCCTGTCGCCGAGGCGGCCGTAACGCAGAAATCTGTGCGCAATCAGCCATTCCCCGGGGCTCCCGTCGTGCCAGTTCAAAGCCAACGAGGCCGCGCATTCGGTGGCATCATGATCCCGCCGACCGGCACGCCGCCGGCCGCTACCGGCCAAATTGCTCCAAAAACGCCACAATCTAAGGCAGTCGACGCCTTGCTACAGGCCCGCACCGCCGTTCCAGGCCGAAACGCACAACCGATCGCTGGCGCGGGCGGCCGCAGTCGCTTTACTGGCGGAGCCGGCCCCAAACCGGATGCCGCCCAAGCCTCCCCGCCAATTGTAAACCCCAAAGACCCGATATCGTTATCGCCCACAATGGCGGCCAAATTGAGCGCGCTATCGCGGAAAACCAAGTCCGCCAGCACAGCTCAAACTCAACAGGACCCGAGGGCTTCCACCACCGCACAGCCAGCCACACCTAAGCGCGAAGCCCAATCGCCAAACTCCACACTCGGCACCGGGAATTTCCAGAATGCGGCTGCCCCATTGCCAAATCTCATGCTCGATGCACTCGACAAGTATGAGTTGATGGTTCGCGAACGCCAAAAGAAACGCACCTAATTTCAAAACGACCACCTAACGACGCTTGACAGTCGCTCGACCGGTAGATTTGCTGCGGCGATGAAAATTCTTGTCGATCCGGGCGGCTTTTTGACCGCGAATGACCTCCGGTTTCGCTGCGCCTTGGGACGCTCGGGCGTTTCCCGAACCAAGCGCGAAGGCGATGGGGCCACACCCGTCGGAAATTTCCCATTGCGCCGCCTCTTATATCGACCCGATCGAATAGGCGCTCCTGAGACCGGATTATCAGTTACCGCTATCGACCCAAGGGACGGCTGGTGCGACGACCCAACCGATGTTCAATATAATCGCTCGGTGCGATTGCCCTATGGCGCGAGCTGCGAAACTATGTGGCGCGAGGATCATCTTTACGATGTGGTGGTCGTGCTCGGCCACAATGACGATCCGGTCGAGCCCCATCAGGGCAGCGCTATTTTTCTTCACTGTGCAAAGGCCGATTATGGCCCAACCGAAGGCTGTGTCGCGCTAGCGATCACCGACCTTCTGAGCCTTCTAAGCCATTGCGGTCCTGACGACAGCTTGACGGTGCGCGCAGCCGATTAGCCGCGCTGTCCAAAAATTGCCGTGCCGACACGCACATGGGTCGCGCCAAAGGCAACGGCCACCTCGAAATCTGCGCTCATGCCCATACTAAGTTGATCGATCCCGTTTCGCTCCGCTATGCGCTGTAGGAGCGCAAAATGCAATGACGGCTCTTCATTCGCTGGAGGAATACACATCAATCCGTCAACTGGCACTGAAAATTCATCGCGGCACTGGGCAATGAAGGCGTCCGCTTCTTTTGGGGATATGCCCGATTTTTGCGCCTCTTCTCCGGTATTGACCTGGATGAAACACGACACCCGGCGATCCTGGCGATCCATTTCCTTTGCCAGCGCACGCGCGAGACGCGGGCGATCGAGTGTTTCAATGACATCGAAAAGCTCTACCGCAGCCCGGGCCTTGTTGGTTTGCAACCCTCCGATCAAATGCAGGTCTACACCACCATACTCGGACTTCAG
>DLVK01000374.1:0-3380 GCA_003444235.1 Rhodospirillaceae bacterium | reverse complement strand
GCACAGCGTCAGCGGCGCATAGCCACGGCGATTGAGGAAAAGGAGAGATTGCTCTTTTGCCGCAAGGTTGGCGATCAAAGCATCCCGCAACGGGGGCGACAGCCAGTTTTGCCTCGGTGGCGGCTCTCGACGAAGATCGATCATTTCTACCGCAGGCAATTCGGCCCCCGCATGACGTTCCGGTAAACGCAAATGCTGATAACGACTGCGATCCACATTGACGAGGCTTTCGAGCGACGGTGTCGCGCTCGCAAGCACGGCGGCGCAGTTTTCGAGGCGGGCCCGCACAACAGCCATGTCGCGCGCGTTATAGGCGACACCGTCCGATTGTTTGAACGAGCCGTCATGCTCTTCATCGACAACGATCAGGCCCAGCCGATCGAAAGGCAGAAACAAAGCCGATCGCGCGCCGACCACCACCTCGACCTTGCTTTCCGCGATGCCCCGCCAATTACGCCGCCGATCTGCCTGGCTTAGGTCGGAGTGCCATTCGGTCGGCCTTTCGCCAAATCGCTCTTCGAACCGTGCCAGCCACTGCGCGCCGAGAGCGATTTCCGGCAGCATCACCAAAGCCTGTCGGCCTTGTCGTAAACATTCGGCCATCGCCTCGAAATAAACTTCGGTCTTGCCCGATCCGGTAACCCCGTCGAGAAGCGAGACCGCGAACTCCCCCGCCCGAACGCGAGCGACGAGTTCCTCCGCTGCCACGGCCTGGCCGGACGAAAGCGTCGGGCCCGATTGATCGGGGTCCGGTTTGGGAAACCGCCCACCCGCCGGCAGCATTACCCGGTCCAGCACACCGCCATCGGCCAGACCTCGCACCACTCCGGTTCCGACCCCCGCTTCGCGGGCCAGCTCCGCGGCCATCCGCGGCGGACCATCAGCCAGCACCTCCAGCACGCGATTGCGCGCGGCGGTCATGCGAAACTCCGGTGGGTCCGTAACCAACGCAAAGGCAATGCGAGGCTTTGGTGGGGTCAACGCTTGCGGTGTGCTCATCGCCATGCGCAATACCGAACCCGGCGGACTTAACGTGTATTCCGCGACCCAATCGACGAATCGCCTGACCGAGTCGGGCAAGGGCGGCGCCTCGGCGAGGCTTTCGATGTCCTTTAGGCGGCTTTCGTCGACCTCCCCCGACCCTTCGTCACTCCAGACGACGCCCAGCGCGGTGCGCGTGCCCAGTGGCACGTAAACAAATGAACCTAAAGGGATTTTTAGATCCACAGGGGCACGATAATCATACGGTCCCGCGAGTGGCAGGGGAATGAGGACCTTGATTCGGCGCGTCCCGGCATTGTTCGCAAGAGCGGATGTGGTAAGCGGCTTGGGCATTGGATAGAGTGTATCGAAGGCGGTCGGGCAAAAGCTATCCCATCGCCACGTTACAGCAACCAAGCCCATTGGGGACCAACAAGGAGCAAAGACCAACGCATGAAATTTTTCGTGGACACCGCAGAAATCGATGAAATTCGCGAATTGGCCGATACCGGCCTGGTCGATGGAGTCACCACCAACCCGTCTCTGATCCATAAATCAGGGCGGGATTTTTTCGAGGTCGTCGGAGAAATTTGCTCTGTGGTCGATGGACCGGTCAGTGCGGAAGTCGCTTCGACCGATTTCGACACAATGCTCGCCGAGGGTCAAAAGCTCGCCGGTATTGCCTCCAACATCGCGGTTAAAGTTCCGCTGACACCGGCCGGCCTCAAGACCTGCAAATCGCTGAGCCAGGCAGGCACCATGGTCAATGTGACGCTTTGCTTTTCAGCCAACCAGGCAATTCTCGCAGCCAAGGCGGGTGCCCGTTTCATTTCGCCCTTCGTTGGCCGGCTCGACGATATCGCCAACGACGGAATGAATTTGATTTCGGAAATCTGCGCGATATACGAAAACTATCCCGACTTCACTACCGAGGTTCTGGTCGCCTCTGTGCGTAGCCCAATGCATGTAAGCGAAGCGGCTAAGATGGGTGCCCATGTAGCCACCGTGCCCCCTTCCGTACTGCACCAAATGTATGCCCACCCACTGACCGACAAAGGGCTCGCTGCTTTTGTTGCGGATTGGGAAAAAACCGGCCAGTCGATCCTGTAACGCATTTATCGACCCCCTAACGAGTACGCCGATGCCATCATGAGTCAGGATTCTACAAAAGCGGAAAAGCGTCCCGAAGTGACGGCGGAATCCGTCATAGAATTCTTGCGCACCCGTCCGGACTTTTTCTCGCAGCATCCCGAGGCACTGAAGGGTCTCACTTTGCCCAACGGAAATCTGGGCGAAGGTGTCGTAGATTTTCAAGGAGCCGTGATCGATAGACTTCGGACGGATGCGGAAGAGTTCAAAAGCGAACGCGAGGACCTACTCCTCACCGCCCGCGCCAATCAGCAAAGCCTGACCCGCATCCATGAATGCGTGCTTGCTGTTCTAGCGGCGAGATCTTTTGAACAGGTCATTCAGACGGTAACCACCGATTTCGCGGTCATGCTCGATCTCGATTTGGTTGTGCTGTGCATCGAATCCACCGACGACAGTCCTCGGTTGCTGAATACCCGCGGCCTTGTAATGCTACCGGACGGCATGGTGAGCCGATATTTCAACGGCGACCAACGGTTGCTGTTGCGCGGAGATGTGGAAGGCGAACCGGAAATTTTCGGTGCCGGCGCCTCGCTGATTCGATCCGACGCATTGGTTCGGCTCGATATTTCCACGGCGACCCCGCCCGCACTAATCGCGTTCGGCTCGCGGGAGCCGGGACGTTTCGATTCGGGTCAATCAACCGAGCTAGTGGGTTTCCTCACCCTCGTTCTGGAACATGTCATTCGCGCATGGCTGGACGTTCCGCACTGAGCGCCGCGCTCGATAGCTTTGCCTGCCACGACCCGGCACTTCATGACGCGGTCGCCGAATGGAGCCGCTGGCTACTGACCGAACGGCAATATTCAGACCATACGGTTTCCGCCTATCATCGCGATTTAGCCCAGTTTCTGGGATTTATGAGCACTCATTTGGGCGGAACACCGGGGCTTGTCGAACTACAAAATTTACGGGCCGCGGATTTTCGTGCCTGGCTTGCGGGCCGTGCCAAGGATGGGCTGAAACGCACGTCTATCGCCCGCGCGTTATCGGTGGTGCGAGGATTCTTTGCCTGGCTGGACAAGGATGGCGTAGGCGGCAATCAAGCCATTCGTCTGGTGCGCACACCAAAACTGCCCCATGCGACACCGAAGCCGCTTACCGTGGGAAGTGCGGAGGAAACCATCGTGGCAGCCGGTGAGGGCGCATCGGAAGGCTGGATCGGAGCCCGGGATACGGCGGTGTTGCTGCTCCTTTACGGTGCGGGATTGCGAATTGGTGAAGCACTCGGCCTCACCCGAGAGCAAGCA
>DLVK01000556.1:0-4669 GCA_003444235.1 Rhodospirillaceae bacterium | reverse complement strand
CGAACTGCACATACGTTATGCCACCGCCGTCGATGAAATCGCGGATGGTAAAACGGGTCAGCTCCCGTTCGCCATGGGCCAGCTTGACCGGTATCTCCGCCGCCAATCGGGCGAAATCCCGCGCCTGCAAATACCAGTGCAGCGGTTCTTCCATCCAAGTGATATCCAGCGGGGCGACCCGGTTGCCGAATTCGATGCAGGTGCGAAGGTCGTAGCAGGCGTTCATGTCTAGCATCAGCTTGACGTCCGGGCCGATCGCGTCGCGCACCGCGGCGATACGCTTCAGATCGTCGTCCATGCTTTCGAAGCCCATCTTGCACTTGACCGCGCGATACCCCATGTCGACGAAACTTGCGAGTTCTTCGGCGCAAAAGAGAAGGTCCTGTCCTTCGCGATAATAACCGCCGGTGGAATAGCTAAGGATCGGATCGTTGGTGCCGCCCAACATTTTCCACAGCGGCATGCCGGCGGCCTTACCCTTGATATCCCAAAGTGCGATGTCGATGGCGCCGATCGCCGCCGTCGCTTGCGGCCGGGCCGGGCGTGGCAGGGGAGGCGGCAAGCCGTCTTCCCCATAGGGCGCACGCGGTCGGGGCGACGTCAGCGAAAATAGCAGTTCCCAAATTTCGGTTGTCTCGAGCGGATCGCGGCCTTTAATGATTTCGGCGAATTTGGCAACCCAATCGCAGATGGCATTTTGCGGCGTGCCTTGGATTTTCGAATAGCCGACGATTCCCTCGTCGGTCTCCACCTCGGTCAAAATCGCTTTGACCGAGCCGCTTTGCTCGTGCGCTGTCCAATAGCTCTGTTTGATCGGCGCGGAAATCGCATGCGTGCGAATATCGGTGATTTTCATCGCCTGCCCCCCTGTGCGTTACCCTCGCACTATAGCTGCCGCGAAAGCGCGGGGCGAGGTAGCGCGGCAACGTTATGCGGTGATATCGTCGAAAAATCGGTCTTGGATTCGGTCACAATAGTCGACCAAATTGGGCAACGACCGGCCATGGGTCTTCATCGGCGATTCGTGCGGAGCGCAAACTATCTGGGTCACATGGCCATACACGCAGGCATCGATCTCGCGCGGCCGGTCACCAAGGAAGAACGGTTTGTCGCCAAGAAAATTGGACACCGCATCCAGGTCGCGATTCCCGATTGCGTAGACCTCTTGGGCGGAATGGCGGGCGATCCCCTGCCCCTTCAGCATCTTGATCATGCCTTTGCGCAAACTTTCCAGTAAAAGGCCCCCGATTACCGGCGGAAACATCGGCTGGAAGGTCTCCTTGGTCACGGGCCAATAATCCGGATCGGCCCAGCGGCAATACAAAAGTGCGAAATAGAGGTTTTCGTCCAGCATACGCCTGATACCATGCGCAGCCGCTAAATCTTGTTCTGACAATCCGTCGTTCAGCGTATCGCCGTATTTTTTTTGGCAATGCGCGATAATGTGCTCGGAATCGGGAACGATTTCTCCATCATCCTCGATGTAAGGCAGTTTGCCCTTTGGGGCTTTGCGCGGATCGGCCAATTTGACAATTTCATACTCAAGCTCCGCCATACGCAAAAAGGCTTCGGCCTTTACGCAAAACGGGCTCGCATTTACCACGCCCATCGCTCTCGGAAACTGGAAAAGCTTAATCATGTCTTTCTCGTCTCGTTTTGGGCCGTCTAGGACCCAGGGTTTTGCAAAATATTACCGGGTCACTCGACGTTTTTTACCCTTTTTTGCGCGCTTTCGGCCCTTCGGCATGATATCGCGCGAAACCGAATTGATCTCGGCGGCAATGACCGGATCGATCGGCAGCGAATCCGCCGGCATATCGAGATCATAGGCCTCGAGACGGGAAATCTCGTCGCGCAACCGCGCAGCGGTTTCGAATTCGAGGTCGGCGGCCGAGGCCCGCATGCGGTTTTCAAGCTCGACGATATAGGTCTTGAGATCCATGCCGATCAAATGCGCATGCTCCGGATCGCCGGTATCGACGGTGACGTGGTCTTTTTCGTAGACGCTGTCGAGAATGTCGCCGATCTGCTTGCGCACGCTTTCCGGCGTAATCCCGTGTTCTTTGTTGTAAGCCTCCTGCTTCTTACGGCGGCGCTCGGTCTCGCCGATAGCGTAGTCGAGGGAGTCGGTAATCGTGTCCGCATAAAGAATTACTCGGCCATCGATATTTCGTGCCGCGCGACCGATGGTCTGCACAAGGGACGTGCGCGAGCGCAGAAAACCTTCCTTATCCGCATCCAAAATCGCCACTAGCGCGCACTCGGGAATGTCGAGCCCTTCGCGCAGCAGATTGATACCAACCAGAATGTCGAAAACGCCCAAGCGCAGGTCGCGGATGATCTCGATCCGCTCCAATGTATCCACGTCCGAATGAAGGTAACGCACCTTGAGGCCCGCTTCGCTCATATAATCCGTGAGATCCTCGGCCATGCGCTTGGTTAGCGTGGTCACCAGCACGCGCTGATTCTTTTCGGTGCAATCTCTGCATTCCGCCAACAGGTCGTCCACCTGGGTTTCGGTAGGCCGCACGATGCAAACCGGGTCGATCAGTCCGGTCGGGCGCACCACCTGCTCGACGATGACGCCGCCCGTACGCTCAAGCTCCCAGGGACCCGGGGTCGCAGAAACATAGATGGTCTGCGGCCGCATCGCGTCCCATTCCTCGAATTTGAGCGGCCGATTGTCGACGCAGGACGGCAGACGAAACCCGTACTCGGCCAAAGTCGATTTGCGATTGTAATCGCCACGGAACATGCCGCCGACCTGAGGCACGGTGACATGGCACTCATCCACCACCAGTAACGCGTTGTCGGGAATGTACTCGAAGAGCGTCGGCGGCGGTTCGCCGGGGCGGCGCCCCGTGAGATAGCGGGAGTAGTTCTCGATGCCGGCGCAGGAGCCAGTTGCTTCCATCATCTCAAGATCGAAAATGGTGCGCTGGTCCAACCGCTGCGCTTCCAACAGCTTTGACAATTCGTTGAGCTCGTCGAGACGGTTTTTGAGTTCGACCTTGATGCCTTTCATGGCCTGATTGAGCGTCGGGCGCGGAGTCACGTAATGGCTATTGGCGTAAATGCGGACTTGCTCAAGTGCGTCCATTTTCTCGCCGGTCAACGGGTCGAATTCGTGGATCGCCTCGATCTCGTCCCCGAAAAAGGACATCCGCCAGGCGCGATCCTCGAAATGGGCCGGGAAAATTTCCACCGTGTCGCCCCGCACCCGGAAGGCGCCGCGATGAAAATTGCCGTCATTGCGGCGGTACTGCAGCGCGACGAATTCTTTCAACATATCGCGGGGATCGATGCGTTGGCCCACCTTCAAGGGCACCACCATCTCCGAATAGGTCTCGACCGACCCGATACCGTAGATGCACGAGACCGAGGCCACGATGATCACGTCGTCACGCTCCAGTAATGCCCGCGTCGCCGCATGACGCATCCGGTCGATCTGTTCGTTGATGGAGGCGTCCTTCTCGATATAGGTGTCCGAGCGCGGCACATAGGCTTCCGGCTGGTAATAGTCGTAGTAGGAAACGAAATACTCGACCGCGTTGTCGGGGAAGAACGCCTTCATCTCGCCATATAGCTGCGCTGCCAGAGTCTTGTTGGGCGCGAGGACAATGGTCGGCCGTTGCACTTTCTGAATGACCTGCGCGACGGTGAAGGTCTTGCCGGACCCGGTCACCCCGAGCAGCACTTGATCGCGCTCGCCGGTCTCGACCCCATGAACCAGTTCCGCAATCGCCTGCGGTTGATCGCCCGCGGGCTCGTACTCACTGGTCAGATCGAATGCAATTCCACCTTCGGACAGCGGGCGGTCGTAGCGCTTTTCCGGTGTCCAGGGCGTCAGAAATTGCGCCTGTGAATCGCTGAGGCCGGGATTTTCGGTCATGGTAGGAATATAGGGTCAGTGACCCTGCAAATTCCAGCGCTACCCTACTTTCCCACCAGCGAAAAGCTGTCGAACACCCGTGGGTTCTCCTCGCGGAGGTGTATTTGCCGGTCAGGGATCAGCGAGCGCTGGGCGTGGTAGCGAATGAACTCGTCGTCGCTTTCGAGCCCCACCTCGCGCAGCTGCCACATGGCTTTGCCGAGGGAGGTCTGGCTCCATAGCCAATTCTCGATCGCGAGTGACGTGTCCATGCCCGGCTGAGCCGACATGGCCTCCGAATAGAACGCCTTCAAATCCTCGCAGCAGAGTTTGAGCATCGGCCCGCGATCGAGATCGTCACGCGGGACATCCGGTGCCTCCGCCTCGGCCATATCGACTAAATAGCGCGCGGCATCGAGGATATCGATTTCACTGATACCGACCGTCGTGCGCCCCCGTTGATTGACCGCCATCTCGTACCACGGAGCCAGACGCCCGATTTCCGCTTCCAGTGCCTGCATCAAATCGCTGTCGTCCGTGGGTGGCGGGGGCAAATCGATGGGGCAAACCTGCCCCGCCATTTCGAACTCTTCTTCCGTCGGCGTGCCGCCCGGTACGTCTTCGGGATAATCTTCGAGCACCGGGCCTTGCTTCCGGCTCAGAAGGTCGAATGCGGCGTCGATGACCTTGTGTTGAAAATCCGCATCGTTGGGTACCCCCAAGGGCCGCCCGAGCTCGAACGGGACCCACAGAGCGCGCGGCGGCTTAATTTTCTCCGAGTGCAGCCGCACGAGACTG
>DLVK01000424.1:0-9754 GCA_003444235.1 Rhodospirillaceae bacterium | reverse complement strand
CCATCATGTAGGTCTTGGAAACGTCCTGCGCACCGAACTGGCGATCGGATGTGGGATTATTGAACTCGAAGGCCTCGATCACGTTACGCTCGAGTGCCGGTATGATTTCGCCGCCAGGCAGCTGGGTCACTTTCAGGCCCATGCCCTGCATGATATCCGTGGCAAGGCCGACCGTACGATATTTCAAATCCTTCATATCATCGGCGGTTTTGATTTCGTTCTTGAACCAGCCAAGCGGTTGGGTCGGCATCGGCATACAGAAGAAGCCAACCAAATTGAGCTTCAGAATATCCTGTACCAACTCGCGGTACAGCTCTTTGCCGCCGCCATAATGGATCCAGGCAAGAATTTGCGATGCGTTGGCGCCAAACACCGGGCCTGTACCGAAAAGCGACGCGGCCTTGTTTTTGCCGTACCAATAGGCGGTCACCGTATGGGCGCCGTCGAGCACGCCCTTGTGGCAGGCGTCCTGAACTTGAAACGCCTTGACCACGGCACCTGCGGGCAAAAGGTCGATTTTGAGGCGGCCGCCGGACATTTTGTCGACGCGTTCGGCGTACTGTTTGGCCATATCCTGGAAGACCGACTTCGCTCCCCAAGAGGTCTGGACTTTGAGCGTGATGGTCTTCGCTTTGGAAACCTGTGGGGCCGCCGGTTTATCAGCCTTTTTTTCGGCTTTTTCCGCTTTGTCATCGCACGCAGCAAGCGCGAGAGCGGCGGTGCCGGTGGCTGCGGCAATGCCGGCGCCTTTAAGGAATTTACGCCGTGCCGGGCTCGGTTTGGCGGTAGGTTTGTCGGATGTGGTCATTGTGATTTCCTTCCCCTGTGACCTGATTATTCTGAAGTCAATGTTACGGCTATTTAACTCCTCAACGGGAGCCACTTTCAAGCAAGATTCTGTAATGGGGCAGCGCTTACTCAGGTACCGATAAATGTCTGCATTGAGCTGGCCGCCGTTCCGTCCCTTTAGGTGATCGGTTTAGTGACGCTTTTGCAATAAGAAGATGCCAGAACCGCCTGCATATGCCGGCCATGACCGCCGGCGACAACGATGACGATATGATCCGGCGCAGGAACGATGGGTGCCAACGCATCGTCGTCGTTTTCGTCAATGAAGTCGGCCATCTTACTTTGTCCCCAACCGCCGCGGTCGCGGAGATCGCCGACGCGGCAACGGGCATTTTCAAAGATGAATTCCTTGACCGTTTGCTTGTCCCATCCTCGTTCGTCGAGCCATTGGGCGGATTCCGCGGTCATCACGAGCATTTGCTCCGCATCGAGCCGACCGCGATAGGGGCCGTTGGCGCCGAGATGGCTCATCGCCGAGGCTGCGCTACCCAAATAGAGCTCCGGCGTTTTGCTGACCATATCATTGATATTATGGGGCGATTCTGCGCAGAGCACGGTGACGGCGCTGGAATCCGCCTCAAAGCCTCGGTCTGCGTGCAACCCGGGCCACGGGCTATTTTCCTCGTCCTCGCCGATGCAGTAGGAGTACTTCCCAGGATGGCCGTGGGTGGCCATATCTGTAATCCCAGGGAGGCCGCCGCCCACGTTCATCAGCAGCAATCGGAGCGCGCGTCCAATAGTGGCATTCGCGCGCCAACCCTGACCGAAAACGTTTTGGCGGCAATTGATGTCGAGTTCGGTCCGTGCCGGTCCGTGAACGATAACGAGATGCGCGCCAGGGTGGGTCGTCGTCTGGCGGCCGTAGAGATTGTATTCCGGCTCTACGGTGGCCTGAAGCGCGGCGATTATCACCGGCAAATATTCCGGTTTGCACCCAGCCATGGCGGCGTTGATGGCAACGTGTTGCACGGTTGCGGGTCCGCCTTTGGGGGGCAATTCGACGATCACGTCATCCGGTGCACGATCGGAAAAGCGCAGCATGTCGGCGATGCGCTCTTCGGTCGGTGGAATAACAGGCAGCCCGTCGGTCCAACCCTGATCGACGAAATGCTCGTAAATCGCATAGGGGTCTTCGGCGAGCTCGATGAGCCGAGCGTCGCTCGATTGATCCGCCATTCCTAAATTCCCTTAACCGGCGCTCAACAGCGAACCCACAACTTCCTCGAATGCCTCACGGGCGATGTCACGCACTTCGTCGGCTTGTCGGGCGGCGATGGGGTGGGGAAGCACCACCAGTGGCAGTTTTTCCATACTTTGCATCTTCGTCAGCATTTGGCCGTATTCAGAAAAAGCGTCGGTGACGATGGTGCCGGTGGGAATGTTATCGCGTTCGAAAGTCATGCTGTCATGGACACTCCACGACGTGCAGGATCCTCAATCGCCAAGGCCGGTAACGACAGCGTCGCATTCGGCCTTCATATCCGCCATCATTTCGGGCTTCATGCCGGTAACGCTTTCCTTGCGGTAGAAGCGAAGCTCCGCTTCCGGGAAACGTTCCTGAATGAGCTTGCCGACTTCCTCGAAAATGACGTCGGTGTGGTCCTTGGTATTGTTCAGGAAACCAATCACCTTGCCATCGAGCCCGTTGAAGCGCGTGGCGAGACCATCCTGTTCGTCGGCCGCGTTTGCGGTCGGATCGAAGACGCGAATGGTACGGCCTTTCAGTTGAGCCATGGCGCATTCTCCTTTGTCTGCGCGTTTGCACATATTGTAGTCCCTATCCACCAGCATGAAAATATCTCTGTAATCCCGTGATATGGTGGATTAGGAGGAGGTTATGGGTTCGTACGACATATTGGCGATTGGGGGTGGAATGGCCGGTCTTACCGCGGCATCGGAAATGGCGTCTGCGGGCCGAAAAATAGGCCTGGTGGAGCCTTCGCCGATGTTCGGGGGCCAGATCGCCAATGTAGAAACCGTAGAAGGTCTTGAAGCCCCCACGCCCGGCCTGATGCTCGCGATGGACGCGATGCAGGGTTGCGTAGGAAATGGTGTGGATATCCTCCCGGAGGAGGTGAATGTAGTGATGTCCGAGGGAGATGCCTTTCACATCTCTACATCTCAGCAGACACATTCCGCGAGTGTGCTCATCCTCGCGTCGGGTGGGAGATTGAAAAAGCTCGGTATCCCCGGTGAAGCTGAATTCGATGGTCGTGGCGTTTCACAATGCGCCTCCTGCGATGGCCCTATATTCCAAGGCGAAGATGTGGTGGTGGTCGGCGGAGGTGATGCCGCTGGACAGGAGGCGCTCGTGTTGGCTGGGTTTTGCCGAAACGTCACATTGCTGACGCGCAGCGGGCTGAAAGCGGATGCTCGGTATGGCGAGCGCTTGGCGGCAGCGAACAATATTCATCATGTCGATGGCGTAACCGCCGAAGAGATCGTTGGCGGAGACACAGTGTCAGGGTTGCGAATTCGGCGAGTGGATAACGGAGCGCCAGCAGAGATTTCTTGCAGCGGTGTGTTTCCGTTTATCGGCAGCGAACCCAACAGCGGCTGCGTCGCCGAGCTATTGAAACTCGAAGGCGGTCTGGTTCCAACCGATGAAGCGTTCGCCAGTGCGGTGCCGAATCTCTTCGCCGTCGGTGCTGTTCGCAAGGATTATTCGGGCCAGATTGCGGATGCGATCGAAGAGGGTCGCCGCGCCGCCCAGTCGGCGTTGTCAAAATTTTGAGCGGGGCGCCACGCCGTTGCCGAAACAGGTAGTGGCGCTGTAAAAACGTGTCCATGTTCAGGCCCGTCGATATTTACGAGCATATAACCGTTTTGCCGGTGACACCGGTGATCGGTGCGGAGGTCGCCGACGTTTCATTGGCGCCTATGCCGGATGACGAAGTGCTGAAGGAAATTCACCTCGCCCTGATGCGCCATCAGGTGCTGTTTTTTCGCGATCAGGACATCGCGCCAGCGGATTTTGCGGCTTTCTCCCGTCGTTACGGGCGATTGCGAAAAGCGCGAAAGGCGGCATTCGAGTTGCTCGAGGGGGCGCCGGAAGTGGCGGTGATCGTCAATGACGAGGAACGCCCACCCAACGTCAATCATTTCCACCCCGACGGGATTTTTCGCGATCAGCCTGAATTCGCGTCTATCTTGCACGCCCAGGAAGTGCCGCCCTATGGCGGCGATACGGTCTTCGTCAGTATGACCGCAGCCTACGAGGCGCTCTCGGATGAGATGAAAGCCTATGTGCAGGACAAAACTGCGACGCACGATTTTATGAAGCTCCACGGCAGCCCGCAAAAAGCCCGGAGCTGGAAGGGCGACAATGCCGAGCGCATGGCGGCAATGGCGAAAGACCACCCGCCGATTAGCCACCCCATGGTGCGTCCCCATGCGGTGACCGGGATACCGAGCCTGTACGTATCCGAAAGCTTTACCAGCAAGATCGATGGAGTGCCGAAGGCGGAATCGGATGCAAAACTGCTTGAGCTCTTCCGGCATTACGAACGGCCTGAATTTCAGTGCCGCTTCCAATGGCGCGACCATTCGATCGCTTTTTGGGATAACCGGGCGACGCTTCATTACGCGGTCGCTGATTACTGGCCGCAAAAACGGTTGATGAACCGGCTGACAATCGAAACCGATGCGCTCGGGAGCGATATTTAACGGTTGCGCCATGGCGCGCGGCCACCAGTTGACGTAAAATCGAGGAAACGATTTTAAGGGAGTGCTCAACATGAACATCATGCGGAAGCCCGCCGATGCGGCGGCAGTCGAGGGCGCCACGGCTACTTTGGCGCATTTCGTAACCAATTTGGACTTGGACGATGTGGATGAGTTCACCCGTGGCCGGGCGCGCACTCATTTGTTCGATACGGTAGGCGCTTGCGTCACTGGCGCGGTGCAACAAGTAACCGTCGCCTGTGAATCGGCAATGAGCGAATTGTTGCCGGGCGGCGAAGTGCCGGTGCCGGGTCAAAAGGGTCGCTACGACGTATTGACCGCTGCATTTCTGAGCGGTACGGCGGCACACGGGTTGGAACTGGATGACGGCTTCAGGCCCGCCGGCGCCCATCCTGGCGTCGCTATCGTGCCGACGGTTCTGTCTGCCGGTTATCACTATGGCGTTGACGGCAAAACCCTATTGAAAGCGTTGATCGCCGGCTACGAAGTTATGGGCCGTATGGGGGCGGCGATGCATCCGCGTCAGCGCACCCGGGGGTTCCACAACACCGCCATTTGCGGTGCGTTCGGGGCCGCTGCAGCGGTTGCTGTTTTCAAGGGCCACGATACAGCGACGTTGCAAAATGCATTCGGTCTAGCGAGTGCGATGGCATCTGGTATCAATACCCACCGGACCGGTGGCGATGCCAAGCGTATGCATCCGGGCCTCGCGGCGCGGAGTGGCATTATGGCCGCCAATCTCGCCGAAAAGGGCTATGAGGGTCTCGATACGGCGCTGGAAGACACCTATGGTTTCTTCGCATCCTTCGCCGGCAATGATGACGACGCGCCCGATTGGGCGGAATTGGACATCCTGGAAGCCGGTGGGCATGTCAAATCGGATTATGTGATCGGTGATTGCTATATCAAGCCGCACGCGTGCTGCCGTCATCTGCATCCGATGCTGGATGCGTTGATCGATATCGTCAAATCCGAAGATTTGGCGCCCGGCGATGTGGAAAAGGTGGATGTGGGCATTTACGAGGTCGGTGTTGTTCATGGCGAAATCGGCTGGGATAACTTCACCACTTCGCAGATGAGCATTCCGTTTACCGCCGCGACAGGACTGCACAAGCGTTCTGTTCAGCTCGCCCATTTCACGCCGGATGCACGGTCGGATGAGGCGATCACGTCCGATTGCGCGAAGGTGCATACCTATCTCGACCCCGAGCTGGATGCGATGTATCCGGAAAAACGCCCGACCCGCGTTGCGGTAACGACCAAGGGTGGCGGAAGTTTCGAGCGTCTGGTCGACGAGCCGCTTGGGTCCGCACGCAATCCAGTGCCCGACGACGCGATGATCGAAAAATATATGGGTCTGACCTCGCCGGTGCTCGGCAAGGCGCGTGCCACTGAAGTCCTCGATCAATTGCGCAAGATCGACGAGATCGACGATGTACGCGGCCTCGTGGAGGCGATGGCGCTGTAATCGCGGATTAATATGTGAATTCGTAAAACCCGTCCCGTCTTCACCGACAGGACGGGTTTTTCAATTGAAAATCGGGAGGATGACATGAGCGAGAAAGAAATCGAAACCAGCGAAGTGATGAAAACACTCGCCGCATATATTGCCGATGCGGCAAATAAGAAACTGCCCGAAGACGCTGCCGAACATGGCAAGCACCATCTGATCGATACGGTGGCCTCGGTGATTTCGGGTACCCGCTTGCCGCCGGGAGAGGTGGTAATCAATTATATTCGCACCTTGGGCGGTACCGAGGAGGCGCTGCTGCTCGGCACCGACTATGTGACCACGGCGATTAATGCGTCGCTCGGCAACGGGATGATCGCGCACGCGGATGAAACCGATGACTCCCATAAGGAATCGCGCAGCCACATCGGTTGTGGCGCCGTACCGGCTGCACTCGCCATGGCCGAACGGGAAGGAAGCAGTGGCGAAGCGTTTTTGAATGCGGTCGTACTAGGTTACGACATTGGTGCGCGCGTAAATTTTTCGGTCGGGGTCCATTCCATGTACGACGCCGGCCACAGCACCCATACATTTGCGCCTACATTTGGCTCAGCGGCAGCGGCGATGGCGCTCGCGAACCTAAATGCCGATCAAGTTCGTTGGGGAATTTCCTACACCGCGCAGCAAGTGAGCGGAGTCAATTGTTGGCAGCGTGATCGGGATCATATCGAGAAGGGTTTCGATTTTGGCGGTCAGGGCGCGCGCGATGGCCTAACGGCGGCGACCATGGTGCAGGCGGGCTTTACCGGCGTCGATGACGTGTTCGTCGGTCCGCGCAACTTCTATTCCACGTACTCCACCGAACCTCGTCCCGAACAAATGATCGATGGGCTTGGTGAACGGTTTGAGGTCATTCAGACCAATATCAAGAAATGGACCGTCGGTTCACCGATTCAGGCGCCGCTCGACTGTATCGAAGAGCTTCAAAAACAACACGGCCTTTCGCCGGACAACATTAAACATATCAAGCTCCGGCTGTCGGATATGGAAAGCCCGGTGGTGAATGACCGGCATATGGCGGACATCTGCATCCAACATATGGTGGCGATCATGGTGCTGGATGGTACAGCCACCTTTGCCTCGGCGCATGACGAGGAACGGATGACCGATCCGGCGGTGGTTGAGTTTCGCAAGAAGATCGAACTCGTCGGCGAGCCGGATATCCCCCGCCGCAATGCGATTGTTGAAGTGACCTTGGCTAACGACGAGGTGGTATCTCACAAGCAGATTGCGGTAAGGGGCACGCCCGACAATCCGATGACCCGCCAGGAAGTGGACGATAAGGCATTCGAGCTGATGGCACCCATTCTGGGGCAGGAAAACACGCGCACCCTGATCGATAAGGTGTGGGCATTGGAGACGGTCGAGAATGTGCGTGACCTGAGGCCGTTGATGATCGCGTAAGCCCGATGCGACGGCTCGCGCTTTGTCTAGCGGTTGTCGGCTTGGCGTCGAATTTTCATACGGCGCGGGCGGAGCCGGTCGACCTGGAATTGGTCTTGGCGATCGATGTGTCGGCCAGCATCGATAAGCAAGAGGCGGCGCTACAGCGGGCAGGCACGATCGCTGCGCTGACAGACCCGGAAGTCATCAAAACCATCCAGGCCGGCCTGTTGGGCAAGATCGCGGTCACCTATATGGAATGGGCCGGAAGCGAACGGGTGACGCTGATTGCCGATTGGGCGGTGATATCGGACGCGAAAAGCGCAAAAGCATTCGCCCGCCGCGTGGCCAAGGCGCCGCTCGACGTCAATCTCTTCACCTCGATCAGCTTTGCGCTCGGTTATGCGGCGCGAAAATTCGAAAACAATGGCTTTGAAGGGACCCGTCGGGTTATCGACATCTCAGGCGACGGGCCAAACAATCAGGGCCTACTCGTCGATCAAATGCGCAACCGCATCGTCAGGGCCGGGATCACGATCAACGGGCTTCCTATCGTCAATAACAAGCCTGGGCGCTACGGCTGGCCGCCCTATCCGCAGCTGGCCGAGTATTACGAAGATTGCGTGATTGGAGGGCAGGGGGCGTTTCTGGTGGTTGCCGATACCCATAAAGATTTCGCCCGTGCGATCAGGCGCAAGATGCTGCTCGAAATCGCCGGGCACAGGCCGTCATCGTCACCACGCGCAAAGATTTGGCGCGCCGCTAAGAAGCGACGCGCCAAAATCCGTTGCGATATCGGAGAGCTCCGTCTGGAGCAATACGACAATTATGACGACCAGTAGGTGACCGGTCTACTGCGGTCCACCCAACCAGAACGGCAGTTCGTAGCCGATTACGTCACCGAACACCCATTGTAGTGCACCCGGTGGATATTCGAGTGTCAGCGCGTAGGACAGTATGCCCAGGAATATGACTGCCGAAAGGCCCATCATGCTATTGCGGAGATGGTTTGGCCCAACCCGCGAATGGATGAAGTGCCATATGAATATCATGGCGCCGATGGGATAACCGACGAGTGCCATGAAGCCCAACATACCGGCAATCCAAGCGAGGTAGTACCACTCGGAATGCTCCGTCTCACTGTTGGTTTCCCGGTCGCAGAGCGCTGTATCCGGCGTTGTTGTCGAGTATTGCTTCCAGATCAGCGGGATCATGAAGGCAAGGCCGATGAAGCCAACCGAGAACGGGAAAATCCGGCCCAGGGTCTCGTAGTTGAAGCCGTCCAGTGCCGCAATAATCACGACGCCAAGCATTACGAACGAGAACACCATCTGCGGCCGCTTGTTGCGGGTCGTGTGATCGGTGGTTTCGTCGTAGGTCTTGCCGGCATTGGGATTGTAGCGAACCGCTGCGATAATCGACAAAACGGTCAACGCCAGCAGAATTTGTACGATCGGACGTTCGAAGAAGCTCCAGCCATAGACCTGGATGGTCTGATAGAGCGAAGTCTCGATCCGGCCCGACAGGAAGAAGCCGATCAGCAAGGCCGGACGCGACCAGCCGAACCGCTTCATGAAAGTGCCGAGTGTGCCGAACACGAACAGCGCGATCAGATCTTCCCAAATTCGGTTCGCCTGGAACGCAGCGAAGAAAATTAACACCAACATAAACGGCGCCAAAAAGCCGTAACGGATAGTGGTTAATCTCGCGATGTATTGCGCGAGCAGCAAGCATGCGCCGGCGCCGAAAACGTTAGCTAGGGCCAACGACCAAATCATGGTGTAGGTAAGATCGAGACGGTCATTGATCATCTCGGTGCCGGGCTCGATGCCGATTAGGATGAAGCCCGACAACATGATCGCATAACTGCCGGATCCTGGAATGCCGAACAGGATGGTCGGGATCATTGCCCCGCCTTCCTTGGCGTTATTGGAGGATTCCGGTGCCAGCACACCACGTATGTCGCCGGTGCCGAATTTCTCGCGATCCTTGGAGGTCTGAATAACGTGACCATAGGCAATCCAGTCGACCACGGAACCGCCGAGACCCGGCAGGGCGCCGACGATGCAGCCGATGCCCGAGCAACGGACCACGATCCACCAGTTTTTGATGGCGTCTTTGAAGCCTTGAATCCAACCGCTGCCGAGAACAACGCCGTCTTCGGAAATGGTCTGATGGCGGCGCACGAGATCGATAATCTCGGGCATGGCGAACATACCGAGACCAATGATCACGATCGGCAAGCCTTCACTGAGATAGACAAGGCCGAACGTCAGGCGGAAGGCGCCATGCGGTTCGGCGCCAATCATGCCGACGATCAAGCCGATC